>JAGQPO010000217.1 GCA_020426665.1 Planctomycetales bacterium | reverse complement strand
CTCACGCGTTCGGGTTGTGAAAAGGCAATGCGGTACGCAATTGCGCGACTTCAAAACTGGCGCATTCGGGAACGCGAAAACAGGAAGTTATTTCGGGTCAGTTCCTTTGCTCCTTTAAAATGAGCTTCACACGTGATTTTGAACATCGCCGGAAAGTTAACGCAAGTCACCGAATCATCGATCGCGATCGAATCGGCACCCTTTGAATACGAAGTGCTGGTCGGTGACTACACACGTCGCCAGCTGCAATCCAAAGTCGGCCAATCAATTCGATTGCATACGATGGATTACATCGAAGGCAACGCCCAGGGTGGCGGGCGTTTGACGCCGCGTTTGGTCGGTTTTTCAACCGAACCGGAGCGACAGTTTTTTGATTTGTTCTGCAGCGTGGATGGCGTCGGGGTGAAGAAAGCGTTGCGGGCGATGGTTCGTCCGGTCAAAGAGTTGGCAGTGATGATCGAGCAACAGGATGCAAAAAGCCTGTCCGCACTGCCGGGAATCGGCCCCGCGACCAGCGAAAGAATCATCGCAAAGCTTCGTCGCAAGATGCCGCGATTCGCGTTGATGGTTGACCAGTCCGGACCGGAGGGAGAAGCGGACAGCCAAAGCAACCAGGTGGTCAGCGAAACCTTCGACGCGCTCGTAATGCTCGGCCACAGCGAAGCGGATGCGAGACGTTTGATCGACGATGCGTTGGCCACGAAGAAAAAATTCAAAGACACCGAAGCATTGCTGACCGCGATCTACCAGAAATCGGTGTGACCGATTGACGGATCGAGTCACAAAAAACGCGGTTCAAGCCAGTGGGCTGAACCCCGTCACTTGGCGATTTCTGTGAAGGTTGTTTCGCGAAGCACGGTGACTTTGATTTCACCGGGATACAGCAATTCACTTTCGAATGCCTTGGCAATCTCGTGGCAGACCACAGCGGCTTGTTCGTCGCTGGTGGAAGTGCTGTCGACAATCACGCGCAGCTCGCGTCCGGCACTGATCGCGTAGGCCTCGCGAACGCCATCAAACCGTTTTGCGATCGACTCCAACTCTTCCATCCGTTTGATATAACGTTCCAATGATTCTCGCCTCGCACCGGGGCGGCTTGCACTGCACGCATCTGCGGTGGCGACCACCATCGTGTACGGGTGCTCGACAACAATTTCGTCGTGATGCCCCAGAGCGGCGTGCACGACCTCAGGGCCTTCGCTGTGGCGACGCAGCAGGTCGGCTCCGATTTTCGGGTGGCCGCCTTCTAATTCGTGGTCGGCGGCCTTTCCGATGTCATGTAACAATCCACATCGGCGTGCCAAATCGCCGTTCATGCCCAGCATTTCGGCGATCATGCCGGACAGAAACGCGACTTCAACACTGTGACGCAATACGTTTTGGCTGTACGACGTGCGGAAATGCAGCCGTCCGAGCATCTCGATCAAGCGGTTGTGTAGACCGGGTACGTTGACCTCATCGGCGGCTTCACGTCCTTTCTGCATGATCAATTCGTTGATCTGCGCTTTGGTCTCTTCGACGACCTCTTCGATTTTCGACGGATGAATCCGTCCGTCGGCGATCAGACTGGTCAGCGATCGCCGGGCAATTTCACGGCGAACGGGATCGAACCCGCTGACGATCACGACGCCAGGGGTGTCATCAATGATGACGTCGATTCCGGTGGCTTTCTCAAAGGCGCGAATGTTTCGCCCTTCGCGGCCAATGATTCGCCCCTTCATGTCGTCGGTCGGCACGTCGACGGTGCTTGTCGTTGAATCGGCAGTGATTGCCGAGGAGTATCGCTGGATGGCGGTCAGCAGCATCTCCCGGCTCTTTTCCTTGACCGTTTCGGCGAGCTGCTTCTTTTGTTTAAGCAGCAGTTTGCCGCGTTCGTGTTCCAATTCCTCTGACAGTGCCTTCATCAACCGCTCGCCCGCCTCGGCGCGACTCATTCCGGAAATCGCCTCGAGGATTTTTTTCTGCTGATCCTCCAGCGTTTTCAGTTCATTCCGTTTTTCCGCCAATCCTTTCAGCCCGACATCCAACCGCTGTTGACTGTTTTCCAATCCTCGCTGCTGCTTCCGCAGGGAGGCTTCCTGATTGTCAAGTTGCTCGCTTCGGCGGTCCAAGTTGTGCTCGCGACCCATTTGCAGCCGACGCGCCTCGGCCAATTCGGATTCGCCTTTGGACTTGATTTCCAGTGCTTCTTCCTTCGCCTCCAACAGGATTTGCGATTTCAGCGCCTCGGCCTCCCGGTTTGCCTGGTCCATCAATTTGTCGGCTTTTTCGGCGAGCCGAATCTTGTAAGCCGCCGACTTCCAGCGCTGATAGCCCATCATCAGCACCGCACCGGCCAAAACACCGGCTAGAGCATAAAGGAAAAAATTCTCGTCAAGAAACGACGCAAGGGGCAGGGCGTTAGGCAAGGGGGACTCGATTAGCGTATGTAAAGCGCTGTCACGCTTAAATGAACGGAAAAGACGGTTAGACTAGGCAATCGGGGATGGCACACAACCGCTTGTCGGTAGGTTCAAGATCCTACCAAATTTCGGTTCACCGTGGGGGTCGGGTGAATTCGTTGACCCACCCAAAATACACCCCCGCGGTTTTAGCGGTTTTAATCGTCCGGTAACAAGAATACGCTCCACAATGACCATCCCCGGTGCCTGGCAAAGGCTGTGTGAATCAATCGAGGCAAATTGGCCGGTGTCGCGTTTTCGAGACGTCGGCGTGGTGGTTGGTTGCAGCGGCGGCGCCGACAGCGTTGCGTTGCTGCGGGCGTTGGTCGAATTGGTCGGTCGCGATTCGGACGCATTGCCGGCGAGGGGATTTATCGTTGCCGCACACTTTAATCATCGGTTCCGCGGCGACGCGTCCGATGCCGATGCCGACTTTGTGAGGCAATTGGCTGGTCAGCTGGGTGTCCAATTCGAAATCCACACCGGTGACTCCGACGCTCGCGACGAGCAATCAGCCCGGCGGGATCGGCGGGAGTTCTTCCGCAAGACCTTGCGTCGCAGTGGAGCAAGATACCTGGCTCTGGCGCACTCGTTGGATGACAACGTCGAAACGATTCTGTACCGATTGATGCGAGGCACGGGACCGGCCGGTCTGTCGGGCATCGCTCCGTTTCGGCCGCTGTCGGACCGCGCCGACGCGAGTGATTTTGTGACCGCACGACCGATGTTGGACTTGGGACGCTCGACGATCCGCGACGCCTTGATCGAACAACGATTCCCATGGCGCGACGATGAGTCAAATGGTTCAAACGAATACCGGCGAAACTGGATCCGCAATAAATTGATCCCACTGATCCAAACGCAATACCCCGATGCCGTCGACGCGATCGGTCGCGCCATCGACGGTCAACGTCAATGGCAACGTGCCCTGCAGCCGAGCGTCGATCGTTGGCTGGAAGCGATTCAAATCACCGACGATCCGCTGGTCCTTCGGCGTCTTGACGGTATCCAAAGTTTCGGCGAAGCCCTGCGCGGTGGTAGGGAGTCGTGCGACCAAGCGATCTCGACCGAAGCGCTTCGTCAATGCTGGCATCGATTGGGATGGCCGCTTCGGGCGATGGGGCAATCACATTGGCAACGTTTGTTTGCCCTGCTTTGTGGCGACGGTCCGGATGCGATTACGCTGCCGGGGGCGATCCTGGCCCGTCGCGACGGCCAAACGGTCACGATTGACCGCGAAGCGTAACGGTCGATTAAACTGGCCAGGCGTAAAGGGGCATACGTGTTGGTGTGCAGGCTTTAGCCGCCCCCTGTCGGTGCGTCGCAGCGACAGGGAATCGCCTAAAGGCTAGACACCAACGGTTTTTCCGCGGAACCCGAAAATTGAAAGTTGTTGGAGCACTTGTGCAAGTTATTCGAACGGACACCACTGCTACATCTTGATACATCCTATGAAAAAAAACGTCATTGTTTCTCTGTACTTCGCCACACAAATGCTGCTGGTGCTGATCCTTTCGCCTGTCTTTGATGTCTCCGCTGCCGATACCTCCGCCGACGACACCTCTGCTGATGTCGTCATCTATGGAGGAACTTCTGCCGCGGTGACTGCTGCGGTCCAAGTCAAACAGATGGGCAAGTCTGTCGTCATCGTTTGCCCCGATCAACACCTCGGTGGATTGACCAGCGGTGGACTCGGTTGGACCGATACCGGAAACAAAGAAGTCATTGGCGGCCTTGCCAGAGATTTCTACCACCGCGTTTATCTCGAGTACGAGAAACCGGGTGCATGGAAGTGGCAATCCAAAGACAGCTACGGAAATAAAGGGCAAGGCAACGTTGCGATCGATGGAGCAAATCGAACACAGTGGATTTTTGAACCGCACGTCGCCGAAAAAGTCTTTGACGATTACGTTCGTGAGTATGCGATTCCCGTCTTTCGCGACCATTGGCTTGATCGATCGGCGGGCGTCGAAGTAGCCGGCGGCAAGATTTTGTCAATCAGGACGCTCCGCGGAAAGACGTTTCGCGGAAAGATCTTCTTGGACGCAACATACGAGGGCGACTTGATGGCCGCCGCCGGCGTTCCCTACCACGTCGGTCGTGAATCAAGTGACACCTATGGCGAAAACTGGAACGGCGTGCAAACCGGTGTGCTTCATCACCAACACCATTTCGGCGACTTGCCAAAGATCAGCCCCTACAAAATTCCCGGCGATCCCGCCAGCGGCGTGTTGCCATTGATCAGTCCCGACCCACCCGGTGAAAAAGGCGCCGGTGACCACCGAGTCCAAGCGTATTGTTTTCGGATGTGTTTAACCAATCATCCGGATAACCGTGTTCCCTTTGCCAAACCCGCCGGGTACGACGCATCGCAGTACGAGTTATTGGCACGTATCTACGAAGCCGGCTGGGATGCGACGTTCCGAAAATTTGACCCGATTCCGAATCGCAAAACCGATACCAACAACCACGGCCCACTGAGCACCGACAACATCGGGTTCAATTACGACTATCCCGATGCATCCTACGAGCGGCGTCGCGAGATCATTGGCCAACACGAGACCTATCAAAAAGGTTGGCTGTATTTCCACACCACCGATTCACGTGTGCCAAAGAAAATTCGTGACGAAATGCGTTCTTGGGGATTAGCCGCGGACGAATTCAAAGACAACGGGAATTGGCCGAATCAAATTTATGTGCGTGAGGCAAGACGCATGAAGGGCCAGTACGTGATGACGGAAAATGAACTTCAAAAACGACGCCCGACTCCTAAATCAGTCGGCATGGGTTCGTATTCAATTGATTCGCATAACGTCCAGCGATACATCAAACCCGATGGATACGTGCAAAACGAAGGCGACATCGGCGTCTCGACGAACGGGCCGTACCAAATTTCCTACGACTCTTTGGTTCCAAAAAAATCGGATTGCCAAAACTTGCTGGTTCCGGTTTGCGTTTCCAGCTCGCACATCGCGTTTGGTTCGATTCGGATGGAACCGGTGTTTATGATCCTTGGGCAAAGCGCCGCGACGGCTGCGGTAATGGCAATCCAGTCCGATATCGCCGTCCAGGACGTGGACTATGACGCGTTGAAGAAAAAACTGTCCGACGACGGTCAGGTGCTGGAGTTCCATGGCGCGAAATCGACAGCTGCCTCGGGCTTGAAGCTTGATGCTTTTTCAGGCACCGTCATCGATGACGCGTCGGCCAAGCTGTCCGGCAACTGGCAGACCAGTCATGCGAATGCTCCCCACTTTATGGACGGTTACGTCCACGACGGTAATGTTCAAAAAGGGGACAGCATCGCGAAGTTTGACCTGCGTCTGGACTCCGGCACCTACGACGTCCAAATGGCCTTTCCGCCGAACCAGAATCGTGCGACGAACGTTCCAGTGCAAATCAAGCACAGTGACGGAGTGGCAAACGTTTCCGTCAACCAGCGAGAAACGCCTCCGATCGACGGAACCTTTATTTCGCTAGGCAAATATCGTTTTGATGAGAATCAATCCGCCGCGGTTGTGATCAGCAATCGTTCGACCGACGGTTATGTCGTGGTCGACGCGATTCGCTTTGTGCCGTTAAAGTGACACGGGCGGATACCAAAGGAGATTCAATCAAAATGAATCAAGGACGCAATCCCGCTTGATCCGCGGCGTCCTCTAGAAAATAGTTCATGTCGACTTGCTTGTCGGCATTCAAAATTTCGTACGCGTGTGCAGGGCTGCGGGCGTGGTAAAGCTGTTCGACCAAATTGGCATCGCGGGTGATCGCCGTTGCAAACGCCGAGAGAACCTGTAAGTGCCGACTGCGTTCGATTTCCGGCGTGGCCAGCAATAAAACGGCATGCACACGTCGCTTGTCAAATGTATCAAATTCCAAGCCCTCGGCGCTGATTCCAAGCACTCCACGAATCTCGTCTCCCTCGCCCTCGTTTAAAATTGCGTGGGGGATCATCAGGCCTTGCCCCAGATACGTCGACAGCTCGGCATCTCTCGCAAGCACTCTTTGGATAAAGTCCTCTTGATCGATCTGCATTTCAGAGGTCGCATAGAGTTGCGAAGCCAGTTCGCGAATCGTCGCTTCCGAATCGTTGCCGATCAGACCTACCGTGATGCGATGTTCCTGTAAAAAATCCAGCAGCCGCGGACGGTCCTGAAGGGCTTCACCTGATCGCACCAGCGCGAACCGCGTCGCGCTCGGTCCCAGTAACTGGTTGATCGCAAGTGCCGACAAACCGACCGTGTTCACAACCGTTCGAACCTCTTCGCTAAAGCCGGAGTCTTCACCGGTCACCAACAAGATCAATCCGACTGCGACGCCGCCATGGGGCAACAGCGCAATTCCCAAATAGCCTCGGACGTTGTCGGTCACGCCAGACAGGGACATCGCAGAGAACGCACTGATGCATTTACTGATCAGCCGAGCGATGAAATACAATCCGACCAGCGCAGCCGCGCTGGGCACCAAACCGAAATCCAATCGCATGCCCGCAAAGGTGTAGAACAGCGCAAACAAGGCGCCGCTGATGGTCTGCAAATAGGCCTCACCCGATCGAACCAAGTCGTGCTGCAAATTGGTGATCACGATGCCGGCAAACGTACAGGCCAGAATTCCGCCTGATGTGCCGAAACCGGCGGCGAATCCCCACGCCCCCAACACCGAAGCAACGATGATTGGTCCCAAGAACGCCGGGCTGACGACCGTCCGCGTCAACGCAATTGCAACCACGCCACAACCGCCACCGATCGCCAGCGTGATTCCGAACTGAATCAATACACTTTGAAACGCATGCCCCCAGCCCAATTGATCGCCCAGCACCGTCGTGATGAAAACGAAAACGGCGACGGCAACCATATCGATCAATCCGATCGCAGCCAACAAGGTGCGGGTCAAGATGCCCCGTGCCCGCGCTTCTTGGATCACCAGTACCGTCGTACCCGGCGCCCCCGCGATCGCAATCGCGGCCAGCAAAAACGCGGGCTGCTGTGTCATCACCTCACCACCGGGAACAAGTGGCCCGGCAAAACAAAGTAACGCACCGACCAGGACCGGCGTGAAAAGAGTCTCGCCCAGCAGCAGTAACCCAATCCGTTTCCCGGTGTTCCGCAAACTGGAAAAATAGAGCGTTGCACCTACCGTGAATGCGATGAACCCCAACACAAAGTGCATGTAGGGAAGAAACCGGTCCAGACACTTGGGGTCAGCACCGGTGTCCATCCCCGGAAACGCCACCCAACGCAGGAAAATACCGGTCGCAATCCATCCGGTTACTTTGGGCAGCCTCAGGTAGGCAAACAACTCGCCGCCCACGATTCCGATCACCAAAACCGTTGCCATGTTCAGCAGCGGATCGTCGAAGTGCAGATTAACGGAGGAGAAAAACAAATCGGTTGTCCTCGTTGACGGATCTCGCGAATTCGGCGTCTCAGAGACCTTAACTTAAAGCCTGAAGGCGTCAAAGGATACCGCGCTTCGAAAATCGAATTTGCTAACGACGGATTCCAAATCGTACGCGGTCCAGGACTTCGTCAATTCTTGATTTTGGCGTACGACGGACTTCCAGTCCGTCGTCAGAGTTCGAAATTCAACGAACTGGAAGTCCGTTGTACAAATCCCACCGAACCTGAAAATCAAGTCTGCACTTAGCACAACTGCCAAACAAAATGATGCTGTTCATTAAGTCGACGATCGAAGCGATCGGATTGCCCGTCGTCGGCCTGGTTATTGTTGTCGTGATGCGGGTTGCGATCCATCGATTGGATGTTTCACGCATCTTTACGGCCGCTCGACGCAAAGGATGGAAGGATGTCGTCGTTAAATGGGATCCGTTCGCCCCAGGTTTTCTTTTTGAAAACGGAGAGCGGCACTACGTGGTAACATTTCGCGACCGTTCGATGCAAAGTCGGACACGACGTTGCAAGACCGGTTTGCTGACGGGCGTGTTTTGGGCAGATTAACGCAGGAACGAATGCCCCGAGTTTTGCGTCGATACCAGTGCCATGACGGCAGTTCTTAGATTTTGATTTCCCGCTTCACAATTGACGACTTCGACATGAAAACAAACGAAAAGGTGATCAAGGTTTTTGGTTCGGCGATGGTGCGAGTTCCACCCGATGTGGCTTCGATCCGCGTCAGTCTGGCAATCATCAAAAAGAAGCCGGTCGATGCGTTCGCAGAGGCCAGTGTCGGCGCCAAGCGAGTC
>JAGQPO010000216.1 GCA_020426665.1 Planctomycetales bacterium | reverse complement strand
GATTGTGCAATTGGGCTGGCGAACGTCGACGATCACCGAGGCCGCGCGAAAGACTCAGACCAAACCAATTGACCCGACTCGCGGCCTTCGTGTGCATGGCATTGTTCCCCGCAATTCTAACGTCGGCCATCGTGCGCAGCCACCATCTCGCATGCGGTCGGAAACCAGTACGATTCGATCCAGTCGTCGCCGAGCGGTGCGATTCGGTCGACATTCCAGCCAGCATCGCGCATTGAATAGAGCATTGAATCCGCTGCCGCAGCGTTGGTCGAGTGTATGAGCGCAGGAGCAATTGGTTTGCGTGTCACCAAGAACGCCGACACATCACGGCCATCACCCGGATCAGGGTCGTCAGGTGAGTCCTTGAACAGATCGTGGTCGAGGCAGATCAAGTCAGGAACGCAATCGAGGCCAGAATAAGCTGCGATGAAACCCGGTGCAGTGCGATAAACGTCCAGCGTCGCCTTGGGATGATGCAGAGCCAAGACGGCACGAAAACGCGAGATGCGATTTAAATCGTCTTCTAGCATCACAAGAGAGTTCACGACAAACGGACAGTCTCTTCGGTCGGGGAACGCTGGTGGTCACCGCGTCGGCACGGTTGACGTAAACTCAAAAACAAACCGAAGTCGCCGACTGTAGTGCACCACATTGTTCGTCCGCAATTCGCATCGGAGAAATCGTGTCCACCGAATCTATCAGTGCGACAGGCTAGAATCAAGTTTCCGTTTCGTTCTTCGCATCGGAATCGAGCGATGCATCAAGACCGAAAAGAAATCGCGTCAGTATCGAGGACCGAGTGCAAAGAAAAACACCAAACACCATTGTCACCGCACCAGAAAACCAACTCGCAAACTCGGGTGGGTCAAACGGTATTTGATCTGAGTATCGACTAGCGAGAAATGCCCAGACCAACGATGTGATGCCTTGAAACACCATCCACATGCCGAGCAATTTGCAAAGGACGTTGAAAAGTGATCGTTCAGACATCGACGGCCCCAGCTTTCGGGTTCAGTATTGCACACGGCTCCTATTAACGATGAGCCCAATGCCGTGAGATGCGGGGCGCGCAGGTTCCATCACGAAGAAATGTTCGCTCGGTCGGACGAACGGTGGCCATCACCGAGGCCGCGCGATCGACTCAGATCAAACCGATTGACCTGACTCGCGGCCTTCGTGTGCATGGCATGGTTCCACATTCTACACGGCACCAGTCAGCCAGGGGAAAGATTAAACCACGAAGGGACGCGAAGAGCACGAAGACGAGACGATTAGAGGACGAATCGTTTGATGCCATCCTTGAGTTTCGTCACGTTGAAATTGATCAGCAACCCTGTTTTCACGTTGGCGAGTTTCATGTACGTCAACAATTGTGCTTCGTGTATCGCTGTCAGCTTGCCGACGCTCTTGAGCTCGAGAATCAACACGCCCTCGACAAACAAGTCAATTCGGTAGCCGCAATCCAGGTGAATGCCCTTGTACTCGACCGGTTGTGGATGTTGAAGTTGAAACCGAATGCCGTTCTGACCCAGTTCGTGAGCAAGACACTGTTCGTACGCGGATTCAAGTAGCCCGGGCCCCAACCCACGATGAACCTCAATCGCACATCCAATCACGCGGTGGGAAAGGTCATCGAACTCCATCCTTCGTGCTCTTCGTGTCCTTCGTGGTTACCAAATCTCGGCTGCGATCAATCCGATTGTGGAACGTCAACGATCACCCCGTTCGCGGGCCGACGGATTGGAGCTGATCGCGGTGCGATCGTTGAAACGGATTAAAAGTTTGTCTATCGCAAGGCTGAGCGAACTGGGGTGCATCGTTTGGTTCGCTCTTCCGGTCGGCACGCCAGTTGGGAACATCATCGCGGATTGCAAATGTACCCGATCGGAATCGCCAAGGGAAACAAAACAGCCGCATCGGCCGCAGCACAAGACGGCGACACAAAAAGCGATGCGGGACCGGAAGATTTTAACAGGATGTAACGGAGGGCACAGAGCAACAAATCAATCCACTCCGTTTCCTCTGTTGCCTCCTGTTCATTTCACCACGCCGAGTCGACCGCGCACCAATCACAGTATGGGTTTCAGGCATCGGTTGGTCATGCGAACGGTAGTGATCAGCGGGGACGGGCGAACAACTTGCAAGCAGACGAAAAAACTGGCCACCCGTCCTCCGTTGAATCACATGGTTACCCGAAATCCCGCCTAGGAAGTGCGTATTGACCATCCCAGGATTCTACTGATCGGCAGGCGAGTCCGTAAACTCAGTTGTGGTGCTTCGGCAATGAACGGCCAAAAAGGGAAGCCACAAAAAACACGACAAGCGATGTGAGAGTCGCAAATGCGATAACGGCGACGTTGTCGAACCAGCCCATCCAATCCATGTAAAGCACGGGTTTGCCGGGAGTTTCCTGAATGGGGTGCATACGCGAACGAAGTGCATAAACCGCAGGCCAGACTGGCGATGTCCCCAAGGTGTTAGGAATTGCCAACACAAAGAGCGTCGTCACAACGAATGCTGAGAATGGAAAACGGAGATTGTTCCCGTTGTTTACGGCTAACTTCAGCGCGTAAAGGAGCAACAGAAAACAAACGACGCTTGCGATTGACGTCCAATACCATGTTGGGTTTACGAGTCCTGCGGCGATCGTCGCAGTGCTTACGACCAACGCTAATAGGAAACGGATTGGCATTGTGTGGCAAGCAAATCAGTCGGGTAACGTCCACGATCACGTGGTCGCCGCGAACGATCAACCACTTCAATAAACTCAACTCGG
>JAGQPO010000215.1 GCA_020426665.1 Planctomycetales bacterium | reverse complement strand
GCAGTCACCTTTGCCGCCACGAACGCCCACCGATCACCGAGGACGCGCGGTAGACATTGATTTGAAAAAAGACGGCGCCGCGTCCTTCGTGTGCATCGGATGGTTCGCGCGTCCGCCCACGACGACAGCACGAACCGTCACCGCTGACTGCTAATGTAACCGATTGGAATGGCCAAGGGAAATTTCAGTGTCCTAATCAGCAGTCGGCACGTCAGACGTCGGTCGACAGTGTTGATATCGACAGACGTCGGTTTGCCTCCATCGGCCGCGTCGACCGCGCACCAATCGAACCGTGACTTCAGGAGCGAATCCCAGGAAACGGAGGCGTGATGAAATCCGATGGGCGTTCGTTCGAGCACACCAATTGCAGCATGGATGACAGGCGTCGGTTGGTCGCGCGAACGTCGACGATCACCCCGTTCGCGGGCCGACGGTATGGCGTTGACGGCGGTGAGATCTTTGAAACGGATTAAAAGTTTGTGGATCGCAAGGCTGAGCGAACTGGGGTGCATCGTTTGGTTCGCGTTTCCGGTCGGCACGCCAGTTGGAAGCAGCGTCGCGGACAGCCAATGTACCCGATCGGAATCGCCGTGGGAAATCGGGTAGCCCATCGAGCCGCTTAAATCGCTACAACCTCTGCGTCTCTGTCCATTCTGCCGTAAATTTAAACGCGGAGGACGCAGAGGTGCGGAGAACGCGGAGCCGAGACAGCCCAGGCGAATCGGGAAATAAACCGCTTTGATCGCACGATCAAAGCAATGCCGGAGTGAGGCAGACACATCGACAGCGCACCACTCAAACTGTGACTTCAAGAGCGAATCACAAGAAACGGCGGCCTGATGAATTCAGGAGGGCTCATTCGACCGCACCAATCGCAGCATGAATGACAGGCGTTGGTCAGCGGCGCGAACGTTAGCGATCACCTCGTACACGGGCCTTCACGAATGAGATGGCGCGAGCGTGATGATCGAATCGGGATGGAAATTTGTGTATCGCAACAATGAGTGTGCTGGGGTGCATCGCCGGGTTCGTGGCGCCGGTCGGCACGCCAGTTTGCACATCGACGCAGTTTGCCAATGTAATCGATTCGAATTGCCAGGGGAAATTCCGGCATCCCAATCTCCGGACGGCACGTCAGGCGTCGGTCGTCAGTGCTGAAGTCGACAGGCGTCGGTTTGTCTTTTTCGGCCGAGTCGACCGCGCACCAATCAAACGATGAAATCAAGAGCGAATCACAGGCAAGTGAGCTTAGATAACATCAATTGGGCGTCCATTCGAGCGCACCAATCAGCAGCATGGACAACAGGCGTTGGTTGATCGCAGTCACCTTTGCCCACGAACGACTGCGATGACCGAGTCGCGGCAAAGGAGTTTGTGGTAAGCGATTGACCAGGACTCCGCGACTTCGTGTCCATCGCTTTGTTCCGCGTCTTTCTGGGCCGATCAATGCTATTGGCCTTGAGATATCGTACTTGATTGGAAACGCCGTGGGCAAATATCTAGCTGACTCTTCGTGTGTTGGTTGATGATTGGCGTTGGTTCCACAACAAAAGTTAGCTTTCTTCCTTTGTGCCAACTGGACGAGTGGCCGAATTCAATCCTTCTTCGTCGGAAGTGTGTCTCTGGTTTATCACTAATAAAGTCGCGTCATCATTAAATTGCCACCACGCAAGTCCGAGAAGCACTGGATACGATGCGAGCAAAAAACAGATTCCCGCTAATGCATCTGGAGGTGCGTTGCCTTCCAGCAGCCCAACGGTCAGCGCCGTAGAGCCACCGATGCAGAGTATGTGAATTGCAATCGCTTGGAATGATCGCAGAAATTGAACCAACGCGGCCTTGCGGTTCATGCTGCTAGCTCGATCGCGGAACGTCCGCCGTTCACCGAGACGCGGCGAACGACATTGTGTAATCGAACCAACTGAACTCCGCGTCTTCGTGTGCAACGGCTGGTTCGCGTATTCGGGCCACGACGACAGTAGGAACCATCGCCGCCCTGCGTTAAGTGTAGCCGATTGGGATCATTGAGGATTGTGCCGGTCTTGATTTCCACCCGGTTCCACCCAGGTTCTATCTTCGGTTCAGTCAGTCAGAAGGTAGGAAAATGGAGGTAGGAAAATCAAGCAAAGTGTTTGGAATCCACCATCATCGACTGTGCAGTCATCAAACCGCGACTTCAGGAGCGAATCTCAGGAAATAGCGGCCAGATAAATTCAGGAGGGCGTCCTTAGAGCCCATCAATCGCAGCATGGCGTCAGGCGCTGGTTGGTCACGTGAACGTTGACGATCACCCCGTTCGC
>JAGQPO010000214.1 GCA_020426665.1 Planctomycetales bacterium | reverse complement strand
AGCGGAAAACCGTCAAGAGTTTCGATTCGTCCGGCAATTCACGAAAGTCTTTACCGCTTCCGCGACGTTCCTACTCCAAAAACGCAATTCGCACAAGGCCATCGCCGCCAGGCTGGGTGCCTTGCGACCGGTATTCTAGCTGAACCCAATTAGGATGTGCAAAGAACTGATCTGGCAATTATGGATTCGCCCGCGGCTTGGTCATCACGACAAAAGCACACACAATCGCACCGGCCACGGCCAGCGAGATCAGAGTTTTTAACCCGGCTGACAACCCGAAATCTCTTGCCGAAATTGACATCGCTGCTAGCCCGGCAAGTCCGACGGCTGTCAGCGCTTCGCCGGCGATGATTCCCGACGAAAACAACACGCCTCGATGCAGGATCCGATCGTGTTCCTTGGCTTCCGTGCGACGAGAATAAAAGTGTGCGATCAGTCCACCAATCAGGATGGGCGTCGCCAGTCCGAACGGCAGATACATCCCGACGGCGATCGGCATCAAGTGGGCGCGATGTTTTGTGTTTCGTTTCATCCATTCGTCGATGCCCAGGATCAACACCCCAACGCCCGCTCCTACGCCGATCAAACCCCAAGGCAATTCCCCCTCGCCCGCAAACCCACGGGCCAGACTGGCGAACAAACTGGCTTGCGGTGCCGAAAGTTTCTCGCCGCCAATTCCGCCCTCCGTGTTGTTGTGTAACAAAGTCAGAACCGGCGCCATGACGAAAGCCGCAACACAGACGCCCGCGATTTGCATGATCTGCTGTCGAAACGGCGCCGCGCCGACCAGCGATCCGGTCTTCAAGTCATTGCAAACATCTCCGCTGGTACAAGCAACACAACAAACGACCGCGGCGATCCCCAAAGTCGCGACCATTCCTTGGTTGCCCGAATAGCTGAACAGCCACAACAATCCTCCGGCCGCAAGAACCGCAGTGATCGTCATTCCAGAAACAGGACTGTTTGAATTACCGACCAGCCCGACGATGTAGCTTGCAACGGCGGTAAAGAAGAAACCCATCGCCAACATGACAATCGTCGACAACGCCGAGACGCCCGCGTCGTGAGTGAATCGATAATTGACAATCGCCAACATCACGGTACACACCGACCCCAAAACGACAATCACTCCCGAGGGTATGTCTCGCTGGCCCGTGTCGCGCCCGTTGGTGTGGCCTCGCAATCCGGCCGACAATTCGGTGACGGCAGCTTTCAATCCGTGGCGAACCGCAAACAGGGAACTCATTCCCCCGACAACCATCGCACCGACCCCGACATATCGAATCTGTGTGCTCCAAATCCCCCAGGCACCATCAAGTGGATCGGCATACCCGGCGGCACCACCGAGTAACGGAATGCCAATCAGCCAGCCGATCGCGCCACCGATGAATATCAAAACTGCTACGTTCAGCCGCACGATGAAGCCAACCGCGACCAACATCGGCGACAGGTCACCTCCGAAATAAAAGATTCGATCTCCAGCGGTTCGGGCAATTTGCAGCGAATCGTTCACGAGCGAAAGGAATCCAGCGCCAATCTTGAAGATCGCCCCGATCACTCCGCCGATGATCAAACTGATCGCGGCATCGTGCTGGCCCTCGCCTTCCTCACCGGCTTCCAAGACCGCGGCGCAGGCTACACCTTCAGGAAAGGGCAGATCAGGATTGTCGGCAACGAACACGCGCCGCATCGGGATCATGAACAGGATTCCGAGCAATCCACCGGTCAGCGCGACGATCGACACCGTCCAGAAATCAAAAGACTGCCAATGTCCGATCAAAATCATCGCGGGCATTGTGAAGATGATTCCCGCCGCCAACGATTCACCCGCCGAAGCGCAGGTCTGGACCTGGTTGGCCTCCAAGACACTGCTTTTCTTGAACAACAATCGGAAAAGCAGCATCGCCATCACGGCCGCGGGAATGGATGCCGAGACTGTCATGCCGGCCTTTAATCCGACGTAGACGTTCGCGGCCCCCATGACGACCGAAAGAATCAACCCCAGGACAATTGCCCGAGGCGTCAGTTCAGGCAACGACGTTGTCGGGCCGGAAGCGACCTCACGCCCCGAGGCGTCATCGATGGTATCAATGACGTGGGGTTGATACGGGTTGTGCGGGTTTCCTTTCGGTTCGGCCATCGATTTTGCTTCCTACCAGGTCAGCTTCGCCATTGCGAACAATCGGATCATCAACCCTCGGCCGTCGGCCTTCGCAATTCCGTTTGTTTTTCTTTTGGCAAGACTGAAACATCACTATCGTCGTCGTACTGTCTTCGCAATCGTTCCAGTTCGTTTTTCATGTCCGAGATCTGGCTAGCATATTCGGGGTTGTTGTACTGGTTGGTCAATTCATCCGGATCATTTTCCAGGTCATAGAATTCCCACTCATCGAACTGATAAAAACGAATCAATTTGTATCGATGATTTCGAACACCGTATTGGCGTGGAACCATGTGAACACTGGGGTATTCATAGTAGTGGTAATAGATACTGTTTCGCCAGTCTGCCGGTGACTGACCTTTCAACAACGGGACCAGCGAAGCGCCCTGCATGTCATCCGGGACCTTCGCGCCGGCCATGTCCAGGAAAGTCTCGGCGTAATCCAAGTTCTGAACCAGGTGATCGTCTTTGCTGCCCGGCTTTGTTACGCCAGGCCATTTGACGATCAAAGGCATTTTCAAAGATTCTTCATACATCCACCGCTTGTCGTACCAACCGTGATCTCCGATGTAGAAGCCCTGGTCGGACGAATAGATCACAACGGTGTTGTCGGACAGCCCAAGTTGATCAAGGGTCTCCATCAACGTTCCGACGCTTTCATCAACGCCCTTGACGCATCGCAAGTAATTCTTGACGTACCGCTGGTATTTCCAGCGAACCAGACCATCGGCGGTCAAATTGGCTTCGTGAAACGCCTTGTCACGAGGCTGATAGGCGGCATACCAAACTTTCAACTGCTCCGGCGTCATTCGTTTCATATTTTGCCAGGCCGATTTGTCGTACCTCCCCTTCCATGCATTGCCATCGAAGTCGGGTGTCAGGTCAACGAAAAGATCAAAATTCAAGTGCATGTGCCGGTCGATTTCCAACTCTTGATGTCGCGCCGGCGGAGCGTTGTCGTGCCATTTGTCAAACAACGTGTTGGGCTCTGGGATGTCAACGTCGGCGTAAAGATCCAAGTGTCGCGGGGCCGGCATCCAGTTGCGGTGCGGCGCTTTATGCTGGACCATCAACATGAACGGCTTGTCAGCTTGCCGTCCATTTTTCAGCCAATCGACGGCCAAGTCTGTGACCACATCGGTGCAGTAACCTTCGATCGTTTTTCGCCCCTGGGGAGTGATCAGGTCCGGGTTGTAATACAGCCCCTGGCCGGGCAAGACCTTCCAGTCGTCGTAGCCTTGTGGTTCGCCCTTCAAGTGCGATTTGCCGTAGATCGCCGTCGTGTAACCCGCCTTCTGCAACAGCTTCGGAAACGTTTGCTGATTCCAATCAAAGCTGTTTCCGTTATTCATAAATCCGTTCTTGTGACTGTGCTTGCCCGTCTGGATCACCGCACGACTGGGGCCACAGATCGAATTCGTACAGAAACTGTTCCGGAACAGCATGCCCTGTTTTGCGAGTTGATCGATATTTGGTGTCGGGTTGACACTCTTTAACCATCCGTCATATGCGCCGATGGCGTGCGGAGCATGGTCGTCACTGAAAATAAACAAAATATTGGGACGAGAATCGGCGGAAAAGCAGTTGCGGTCCGGGCGGACGACCGCCACAAAGGCAAGTAACAAACAAAGGGGTAACAATCGAATTTGCATGATCAAGGCGATACGATGGAGGAGTCTGACGGGTCCCCGATACTATACACACAGAACGCGTCGGCAGGTGCAATGACGACGCCGAACCTGGTGCCTGCAACAAGCTCCACACCAAGCTCGTGTGTCGCCGTGGCACCATCATTTTTCGACCGCGCGATGAATTTGTCACTATCCGGCCAAACAGCCGTTTTTTCCGCACCAAGGCCGTCATTCCTATCTTTGCTGATGGCATTTAGATGTTGGGGGGTCTAAGAAAGTTGTCCCGCTACTATTCGAGTATCGAACAAGGGTGATGCCAAAAACTTAAACCGATCGCACCAGAAGTTGGTCGACACCATGGACGTCAGGGATACTGCAAACCCCATTTCTAGCTTGGATTTCGCCAAGCCTGTCGGCTTAATCCAGATTGCTTCGCAGCGGTGTGCGATGCAAACTGTGTGTCGTGCGAACTGTGTCGTGCAAACTGTACGGCAACCTATGAGATCGTGAAATTGCTGAATTTGAGGTGTAATCCATCATGACATCGTCGCCAAAGAAACTCGCCTCGCTTGCCGGTAGCGCACAGGACGCGGAACTTTGGGAGCTTCAATCGTTTGACATCGAAAAACTTCGCCGGGACCTGACCATCGCAACGAACGGCTGGGACTGGGATCGAGGCTGTTTCGGACACAGTCTGCCACTTACAAGCAGCAGGCTGACGGAGTTCGGCGCCGCGCATTACAACAATTTGGTTCACAGCGCCGACGGGGAACAGAAGGTCATGGCGCCAGACAAACTTGACGAATGTGAATACTTCCGCGAAATATTCGATAGCTTTCAATGTGAAAAATCATCCTACCGCATTTTGAGACGGCCGGCGCACACCAGCTACTCTCTGCACAGGGATATCGATCTGGGAGAAAATACATTTCGCGTACAGATCCCGATCGAGTCAAACGCGGATGTTCGACTTCTGGTCAGCACGACTAACAATCGAGAAGACTTCGCCCTCCCAAGTGACGACTATCGAAAGGTCGAAGACTGGGATGCGGAAGGAATCAGCGTGGACAAAATGCATTCATGGTTCGAAGAGTTTGTACGACTAAACCAAGAAAGGGTTCGCGTGTATGCGACGCCTCCAGGCAAACTGTATAACTTTTGCACACCTGCCAACTATCACAATCTGATGAACTTCGGCGACGAAGACAGGTACACGTTGGCTGTCGATCTGGTAGCCAACGATTGGTTTTACCAACGGTATCCTGAGATTCGTCATTAGACTCATCGCGATGATCGTATCGTGCAGATTCCCCGCGCGCTGTTCTGATACTTCGAAAGAGAGTCCCAGGCATCAGAC
>JAGQPO010000213.1 GCA_020426665.1 Planctomycetales bacterium | reverse complement strand
CGTTCTTGGTGTTTTTGTTCAGACCGATCTCTCCGATTCCGAGCACGTTGGGCTTGTCGATGAACTCCGGAATCATGGCAATGACTTCGCGCGACAACGAAACGTTTTCCGCTTCCTTTGCGTTGATGCAAAGCCACGTGAAATGCTGGATGCCGTATTGGGCAGCACGGGCCGGTTCGGTCTCGGTCAACTGGCGAAAGTAATCGCGAAAACCATCGACACTACCGCGGTCATATCCCGCCCAAAACGCCGGTTCGCTCATCGCGACGCACCCCATACGTGCCAACGTCGCGTAGTCGTCGGTCGTTCGGGACACCATGTGGATGTGCGGGTCGATGTAATCCATACGTCATCATGTGGAGTAATAAGTAGGGAGTCGAATTCAGACTCGTTCGGCTTCATTGAAGCCGAATTGATCTCGCCAATCCGGCTCGTACTGGCGAGAGAACAATTGCTGTAACCGTGCAGCACGATCCGGACCATCCGACAACAAAATCTCCGTTGCCTGAAGCAACAAATCTCGCTGGTTCCCGGCCCGGTCACCAAGGGTGGCGCCATCACTGGCCCGATCGATTCGGTCCAGTGTCGCAGCGATCTCTAACAGTTTGGCACGAACATCCAAAAACGATTCTGCGACAATCGCATCGCCGGTACGCACGTTTGTCATCTGATTGGCTCGATGGTAGGTAAGGATCGAGCGAGAATACGTTGTCCGCCCGTTTGTGAATTTGTCCGCCCGTTTGTGAATCTAGATTCCACCTTTGATTATAACCAAGCTCTTTACCCGGCAAACACCCTCGGTTCGCGCCGCGCCGGTGATTGAGGTCACAGCCCACGGAACTCGGCGGCGAATAATCGTCGCAATCGATCCCAAATGCTTCTTGATTCCACCGCAATCTCAGCCACCACCGTAGTTCGCACCGGCATGGAGATCCCATCGGTCGGTTCCAAATCAATTCGCACCAGGTAGTGAATCTTGTCCGAATAGGCCGATTGATCCGAATCCGTTGTGGCCATCGCCAATTCCGGAGGTACCGATTCCCACGCCGTTCGGTCCACCTGCCGTACAACCCCGACAAATCCTCCGTGCGAAAACGAACCATGTCGAAGACGCACACTCTGGCCCGCGCGAACCCAATCAATTTCATTTTGCCTCGTCAGTGCCAACGCGACTCTTTCGTGTCGATGCCCCACCGTTCCAATCGATGTGCCGACGGGAACCCATTGCCCAATTTGAAAACCGTGATCTGGTGCCAACTGGGAATCTTTGCGGCTGTAACAAAACTGTCCGGAGACGGGTGCGGTGATCGTCAGGCGGGCAAATCGTTTTTGAGCCTGATCGAAATCTGAATGAGCCGATTGCAAACGTTTCACGGCTAACGCGAGTGCGGCAGAACTTGCCGAATCGCCTCCGCGGCGCGCTCTCCAAGCTTGAACGTTCGCTTCCGCCTCGGTCACCGCCGCCTGGGACTGGAGCAACCTGTCTTCCAAATCATCGTTTTCAAGTTGGAACAATACGTCACCCGCGTTGACGGATGTCCCCGATTCAACGAACTCTTTGATGCGTCCCGATTCCGATGCGTACAGATCATGACCATCAGCGGCGACCAACAATGCGGGAGCAACAACCGTGCTGCGGAACGGAATCGCAAACAAAACGGCCGTCAACAGAAACAACGACGCGACGACCATCGCGGGTCTGAATGATTGCCACCACCGCAACGTCGATTCTTGGGGACGCACCAACACTGACGCAGCCATGCGAAACGACATAGCCCCCAGCAACGAGATTCCGAATGCGACCCCCAACCACCCCAATCCGATGTCAACCGTACTCTGATAAATCACCATCGACAACATTGCGACGATCAACAACCGATAGGTGCCGCTGGAAATCGCGTAAGCCATCAAAACCGCAGCGGGCAATCTTCGTCCGACGTGCTGCGGGGGCTCCGGTTGCTCCAATCGCCCCCAAATGATCCTTCGTATCGTACCGCAAAACTGACGTCGCGCCGCGTCCGCGAGATTCGGAACGCCAAGCCAATCCGCCACGATAAAATACCCGTCATAGCGGAGCAGCGGATTTGCGTTGACCACGATCGTCGAAATCGAACACACCACCGCGATCACCAATGCCAGGTCGTGCAACATCGAACCAAACGTCAGCGCCCACACCATCACCGCAAGTCCCGCCAAAACCAATTCCGCCAACATCCCGGCCGCCGAGACAAAGACACGTTGGAACCGACCGGGAACACTCCATAAATCTGAAACGTCACAATACAGACACGGAGCCCCGAACAACATCATCACGCCTATCTCACGGCACTCTGCTCCGACCCACCGACATGCCACGACGTGCGCCATCTCATGAACGGATTTTGCAAACGCGACGGAAACCAGAATCGCCAACAACCACGTCGCGTCACGATGCGAATACGCCGCGGAAATGTCCGAAACGATCTGATCAAAACGGGAAACAATGATCGCGACCGATGGTATCCAAATCACCAACAGGGCGACAATCAATCGAGGCATCGTTACCAAACGCCGCACCGATTCAGGGATCTGAATCCATCGATTCGGATTGACGCCAGGCAAACGATACGCAATCAATTGACCGATGAAAGCTGGAATGCTTTTGGCGCGATCTCCGCCGGGATGGGCCGCTATGGATCGCTCCAGGGGTCCGTGCGGCCCGGCCGCAACCAACAAACCCTTGCGTCGCGCCCGGACATAAAACGCTGCGATCGCTTCCATGCTTGATTCCACGGGCTTGATCAAATCCGAGCCAGCTGGAATAAGATCCGCCACCGTGCGACGCCCGTCGGCTAAGTCCAACAATTGCTTTTCGATCGGGTTCAAACAAAACAACTCGCGGGCAAACGGGTCTTTGACCACCCAGTAACCGGCCGCCTCCGACGCACCGTCCACCCAACGGAACTCCAGGTCGCCGCGCAGTCGCCACAGATCAACGCGTGGCATACCGCTAGCATCGCCGGCGCTCACCATTGAATCTCGACTCGATCACCGGGCAGAAACGTTCCGCCGGCAATCCGTACGACAAACCGAAACTCGCCGCTGACCAAATCCCGTTCAGGGCTGACAAAGTCCACTGTGCCGTCCAAAGTATCGCTGCCCGATCTTAGACGGACTTTCCGACCGCGCTGGGGGCGAACGTTTCCGCTCAAAAATCCTTCGGCGTGCAGTTGGTCCAAATTAATGACCCTGGCAACCGAATCGCCAGGGAGCACCCATTCTCCGGGCCGCTTGTATATCTCTACAACCACACCGTCGATCGGTGCGGCGACTTGATGGCGGTCAACGATCGATTGACGCAGCTGCAATGTTTTCTCCTTTGATACGACATCCAAACGAAACAGCTGGGCATCGGCAGCGGCAACCACACTTAATATCTCGGCGCGTTCGGCGGCCAGTTCCGCGACCCGAACGCCTTGAGATTCGCTTTCGGCCGCCAGTCGATCGATACGCTGTTCGAACGCCGCTTGAACTCGTTCCAAACGAGAGTGCTCGTATTTTAAACGCAGGTTTTCAAGTTCGGATTCAGAAACGCTATCGGCAAACTTTTCATGCGCCGATTGCGCCCGCACCCATTCGTTCTTTGCGACTCCTTCTGCCTTTTCCGCGGCCGAAACCCGAACGTCACTCGATGATTTTTCGGCGGCAATTTTGGCAACCAGCTTCTGTTGCTCCAGTGCCGCTTTCGCTTCATCCCACTGCGTCGCCTCGATTTTGTCGTTCTGGTAACTGCTGGATTTCTGACGGCTGATCTGCAAATCTGTCTCCGCCAAGTCACGTTGCGCCAGACTGCTGCGATCATCAACACGTGCGATCACTTGCCCGGACTTTACCGGGTCACCGATCTTGACATGCAACTGGACCAGTGCCCCCGCTTCCAAAGCGGGAACTTCGACCTGATCGATCAACTTGATCACCAATGGTCCAACCACCACTGGAACATCAGCCGACGACGACTCTTCAGCCACCAACGGCCCATCAGCCGACGCCGCGTTGAAACACGCCGCCAACAACAGCAATGCCGTGACCAAAGGCTTCTTCGGAACAGAAATCATGGACCTCGATCCTTGGACCTTCCGTGTTGTTGTCATTCCTATCACAGCCATCCCCAAAGTCTTAGTTGTTCGATCACCTTGCGACACATCACGAAACCGGCCGAAGCCTGACCGCACTCGATCCACCCGATCACGCCGGAGTCGGCTGTGAATTCGGTATCAACATCGCTGGGGTGAACAGTTGCCGTAACCACAAGCCGCCCGTTCGGATCCAATGTCGCGGTTTGCCCAAGTCCAATCACCTCGCCCATGCGTGGTGTTTCCGGTTCCGAACGAATCCGAAACCGACACACAACCGGTTGATGCTGCTCGCGTTCCAGCGAAACCAACACGTACCCGACCTCTTGATCGGGCACATCCAATTCGACGTTGTAGCCATCGTTCGGGTCAACGACTCGAATCAGCGGTTGCCCAACTTGAACAGGACGAGGCGCGAAGAAATCGCCTCGGTCGTCCGCTGAAACCAGACTGACGATTCCCGCGATCGGACTGTGAACCATCAATCGTTCCTGTCGCTGCTCCAACACATCAAGCTGCTTCTTTAGCTCGCCAAGTCGGACATCCAACACTCGCCGGTCAGATGAAATATCCGCTGCCATTTCACCGCCTCGTCGCGTCGCCGCAATCTCCAGTTGCTCTTGAACGGTCAATATTTCGCCCCGCACACGCGTCAAATTCATCTCCAACTCGTGACTTGAAAAAACGCACAACACCTGCCCTCGGGAAACTCGCTGGCCGGCGGTACATTCCAACCGCTCGATCTGTCCGTTTACAGGCGAATACACTACACCTTGTGTCTTCGGGACGACGCGTCCGGTGGCTTCCACCTTGATGGTCATAGGATAGAACAACACAACGGCGAACAGAATCGCAGCGATGCCCAGCCGCCCGCGATTAGCGACCTTTGACAACGAATCCCGGATCCTGTCCACCATGGATCGTTTGCGGCAACGTATCGCGTCGCGGAACGCATCGTCAAAGATTTGGCACGTAAGCACGGACATCTCACGCAACCTAGAATTTGGTAGATGTCGCGATCCGGTTTGCCGCAATCGCTCACCAATCACAAGAATCGAATCGTCAGCAAACCTGGTGGCGATTCCTTCAAGACTTCCGCCGCAACGCAAAAACGAGACGGCTTTGTCGATCACATCGTTGGCGGCCACACCATTGACCACTGGATCAACATCCAAGTCTGCGTCGGCCCATACCCATTGCCGGTTATTCGGGCCGAATCGACCGTCCAATTCGTTGGCCAGCGTCTGTGTTTCAATGGCGCGTTCCGCCCTGGGATCGAATTCCGCCTGCACCGATGTTGCGACGATTTGGAATCCCTTTGCAGATCGAAGCAGCACGCACAGTCGGTCGACCGAATACGCTGACGCCAATTCCACCGCAATCCGATAGAACGGTTGATCGCTGTCGCGAGCGTTGCGAAGCTCCGACGTCAATTCAGACATCGCCTGCAGTTGGTCCTCGGCTTCACCGATACGGATTCGCGCGATCCCCCCAACCAACAAAGCACAAATCGCCCGAGCCGTCTCGTCGATCACTTGTTGACCAGGACAATCTGCATCGGTAACGCTCCAGTCGACTCGTACCTTGATCGAAGAACCCGCTGTCACCTGCGCGCGGGCCGTGACGAACGTCGGATCGTTTGTCAAATCACCGAATGTCGCCAGCGTCTGGATGTCACCCGATTGGTCGTATGAAATCTCGACCCCGGTAACCGCCGCAATTGTCTGGACCATGTCCTCGGCC
>JAGQPO010000011.1 GCA_020426665.1 Planctomycetales bacterium | reverse complement strand
TACGAGACTCTGCTGCAGGTGTTCTTTCGCACGCACGATCCAACGACCAGGAATCGACAGGGACCGGATACGGGTACGCAGTACCGTAGCGTAGTCTTCTGCCATACCAGGGAACAAAGAGCGACTGCTAGCGAGTACAAACGACTACTGGGGCGTCAAAAAGCGTTTCGATCTCCTATCGTCACACAGATCGAGGATGCTGGTGCCTTCTATCCAACGGACGAAACCGAGCATCTTAACTACTTCAACCAAAACAAGGGAAAGGCGTATTGCGTCGCCAACATCGTCCCAAAGCTTCAGAAGCTAAGAGATGAATTCGGCGATCACCTCAAGGAAGAAGACGCCAAATAACCATGGGTTGCAACGGAGGCCGCGAGTTGATGTTTTTGAAGTGGTAAGTCATTCGCGCGGCCCCGCTGAACCCTACCGTTCTGCCGCTGAGATTGCGACGTGACATCTGAACTCGAATCATGGGAACGAAAGCACTACGTCGCCGGTGGCGGCGACCCGATGTTGTTCTACGTCGTTTACGGCGAAGTCGACGCATCCGTCCCTTTGTCGTGCAGCACTTACCGCTCCAACGGCGTTCCCGAAGGCATCGACGTTATGTCGTACGGCCCGAACACGCACCCTGACATCCCCGGCAGCTTCCGCGACGGTTACCTCTGGGATGAATTCGTGGCGGATGATCCCGAACTCGCTGAAACCGTCGAACGATGCCGGCATTGTATGATCTTGCGCGGCACACCGACCGATTCTACGACGCTTGATTACCTACGCGACACCGTCGGCCTGATCACCTATTTGATCGATCACGGAGGATGCGCAGTCTACGATCCGTTCATGTTTCGCTGGTGGCAACCGTCGGGATGGAAACAACAAATATTTGATCCTGCTGCTGCAGTTCCACGCCATCACACCGTGATCCTCGTCTCCGAAGAAAATGACCCTTCATTGAAATGGTTCCACACTCGTGGCATGCGGAAGTTCGGCAGGCCTGATATCAGCGTTCACAATGTCGCACCCGAACTCGAAGACGGGGTCATTGATCTTTGCAATCGCTTGATCGAACATCAAGCGTTCGGCCACGTTGTCGACGATGGCCAACTAATTAAGATGGCTTCGTTGCCACCCGGCGGCGTCATTCGGCATGGCGGCAATTTGGATGATCCCGATTTCAACAACATTCACCTTGATGTCAGCTGGCCAAACGCGGCAGAACCATGCGGTGAACGGGAGCCGC
>JAGQPO010000212.1 GCA_020426665.1 Planctomycetales bacterium | reverse complement strand
TGACGCTCGCGATGATCCAGACATCGGCCGCGTCTTTGCCATCTCTACCGGTGAGGTCACCGTGCGACAATACCAAGAGTTCGATCACGGGCATGATTATTACGCCTACCGGTCACCCACGGCAGATTGCCCGATGGGGCTGATCAATTGGTTTGACAGTGCCAAGTACTGTCGATGGCTGAGCGAGCAAACGGGAAGTGATCCAGAAAGTTCATATCCCGCAGACATTTCCATTGATGACCAGAACAAAACATTCGATGACGTGCTGCAAAGTGGGGCGTATCGATTGCCGACGCCTGCCGAGTGGCGATTTGCCTGCGCGGCACTGACAACCTCGCGACGCTATTACGGTTGGTCGGATTCATTGTCAGACGACTACTATCGCTATTACGAAACGTCGCTTATCAACCAGACCGAGGTTCGCTACTTCCCGGCGGGTACGATGATGCCCAATGACTTTGGCATGTTTGCGATGTATGACGGGGTCCGTGAATGGTGTCATACTCGCAAGGCGGCACGACGCTACGTCATGGGTTCGTCCAGTAGTTATGTTCGGAACCAGGCGAGCTCTATGCTGGCCGAACTTGTCGAATCCTTGCCTGCCGATTTGCCTTTGGCCGCCAACGGCTATTATGGGTTGCGAGTCGCAAAAACGATCACAAAACCCTGATGGCGGCGTGCGGTGGATACACTTTAGCCTGTTTCAAAATATTCCATCGAATATTGAAAACCCCGCCGGTACAACTTGCCCACCTTGTGGCACTTTTCTTCAGGCGTTGACTCGCCGTTTCTAGGTGAATTCCAAGCGGTTTGCTTCCGATAGCAGATTCTAACCCTCTGCCTTCGATGGAGCTGCTTGTGCTGACCCGCCAAAAACAAAGTCACACCATTTCGCTTGAATCATTCACGAAGCGGCAGCGGCTGCGCGCCGTGATTGTCGGGCTATCCGCCGGTATGTTGATCGGTGTCGCTGGTGAAGCGATCGCCGATGGGGAGATGCAACTACGCCCCCCACTCAATTCGACACTGACAATCCGTTCATCAGAGACTTCCTGGACCGCCAGGCCAACGACACCGAACAACAGCGGGCCAACCGTTTCATCGCCGCAGTCACTTACTAGCCCAGCGCCGGCCAAACCTGCTGTCGCCGCCGATCTGACTCCGGCTTTGGAAAGGGAGCATCAAGCCACCTCTGGCGGCCAGGCTGCTGCAATCGACGATCCAACCGCCAAAGTTTCCGTCGACGCAAAATCGAATCCGGCCGATCCGGCGGAGAATTCGAGTGGCAAAGACATTCAAGCAATCCCGGCATCAAGTCCGCTTGATCGTTTTCGCGGACCGTTGGCCAAATTGCCGTCCATGAAACTGGATGCGCCGACAACCAAGTCACAGCTGGGTGAGCCATCGGTACCCACGCCGGGCGAGCAAGTTCTTGATCGCCTTGCCACCCCAGCACTTCCGTCGGGCAGCGCATGGCAAGGCCGTGCGGTTGGACAAAGGACAGACTCTTTTGAGGCAGTAACGACAGAAGAGATTGAACTTGCGCCGGACGGTTTCCGACGACCTGTGACCGAAGGCAACTGGGTTGCACGCGACGCGATTAACCGTATCGCGCCACTGCAAGATCCTGGCGACACGTTCCAGCCATCTGCATCGGGTCGGGTGGCGGCACCGCTTCATGCCCAACAACAACCCTCTCGAGTTGCCGGCCCGATCGATCCCCCGGCGCAAACGTTAATCGGACCGAACGCGGCAGAGCTTTCAAAGTCGATTGACCACTCGATGGAGTCGACTGTACCGGCAACAAGCCGCGAGAAGAGTTCAGGCGACGGATTCGTCAATCGTTCCCATTCGATGTCTCTTAGCGAGGCACAGGCAGCGGCGACGTCGACGCAGAATACTGATGTTAAATCGCGCGAACAAAACGCTGAAGATGCACCGCCTCGGTTGGAACAGCCGCAAACCGCACTTCAGCTAAACAAGGCCGACACGGACGATTCCAAAGCGGACGCATCTTCCAATGCTCCCAGCAAACTTGGTCAGCCGTCTATCCAGAACTCTGATCATTCTCGTGAAGTCGCCAAGCGAACGGATGCAGCGGCGAAACCGATCAAGGAAGAGTCCAGTCGGCCGGCGGTGAATTCGGCGCTCACGCCGCTACCGGATTCGGCTGAACCGTTGCCCAAGCGTCAGCCGTTGAAGAACCTGACGGATGCGGATCTGTCGAGTACTCGGCGCGAGGTCGCCTCGCCGCTTCAACGGATGCCGGATTTCGAAGAACCAGCAACCGAATTGAAACCGGTTGGCGAACAGGATAGGAAACCGGCTAGCGAACCGGCTAGCGAACAGGATACCGAGCCTGCACCGACGTCGGTGGGTGACTTGGAACCGACGGAAAATCAAGTTCTCGATTACACGGGCAACCCCGCGTCGGAGATTCGTCCGACACGCGTCGTCGCCAGTTTCCGAGGCGGGATCGAACGTGCGCTACGGTACTTTTATGATCGCCCGGAAGTCGCCAGCGGGCGCAGCAATTGGGGGATGATGCACTCGTTGATGGTGTATGGTGCTGATACGCAATTGATTGTGGGCAACCAGAAATACAGTGCAATCGCCTGGATCGCCGGGAACAATAATTGTCGCGGGCAACGTTTGTTGACCCATGATGCCAACGGGATTCAAGCAAAGAGTGGTGTCGGTTTACAGGGTCACCAGGGCCAGTTTCTGGCCGTGTTGGGAATGTGCAATGTTCCCACCAGCTATCCGCTGCACGCGGGCAAGATGAAGTACGACGTCGCCGCCTTGATCGAAGCGGAAAAGAGGGCCTGTAAGGCGGGTGAAGAGTTGACGTTTACACTGATCGGGCTGTCGCATTATTTGGATACCGACAGCACGTGGATCGCGGACGACGGAACCGAGTGGGATTTCGAGCGGCTGATCGCCGAAGAATTGAAACAGCCCATCGTTGGAGCGGCTTGCGGCGGGACTCATCGTTTGATGGGTTATTCGCATGCCCTGCGAAAGCGTCGCGCCGAAGGTAAACCGATCACCGGTCACTGGAAACGCGCCGAGACGTACACCGAGGACTTTATCAAGTACGCTTATTCACTGCAAAACCGTGACGGGTCGATGAGTACGGATTGGTTCGAAGGCCGCGCGGACGATGGAAACGTCGATCGAAAAATCCAAACCACCGGTCACATTGTTGAGTGGCTGTTGACGGTGACTCCGGATGACCAGTTGCAGGACCAACGTCTGGTCGCGGCGATCAGTTTCCTGCTTCGTTCCGTCGGGTCGGACTTGGATCACGATTGGAGCATCGGGCCTAAAGGGCACGCACTGCGTTCCCTGGCGATGTATCACCAGCGTGTGTTCCGCTCCGGAACGCCATGGATTCCGACCAGCCTTGCTCGAACGAATCAATCCCAACATCGTTAGAGATCGGTTTTGACGACGCCCGTGGGTAGATCGGCGTCAGCCTCCGGTGGCATTATGCCAGTGGGTTCCGTTTCGTGTATCCTGGACCGTCTTGTTTCGACAACGGTCCACTAAATTCACTCGGAATCCCTGATTTCATGCGATTGATCTTCAGCTTCTTCGTCGTGTTTTTGGCGACGACGAATGTTTCCGCTCAAGTCGTACCCGGCAAAGACTCCGCCGCGGAGATCGAGCGGTACGCGATGACCAGCGCGGGAGATGCCAGCCGCGGAAAGTCGCTGTAGGGAAAGAGTGTTACCACACGGTGTCTGACATGTCATCGTGTCGGCAGTCGAGGTGGCACTGTCGGTCCGGACTTGTCCAAAATCGGTGGCAAGTTTGACCGCGTTCATTTGATCGAATCGTTATTGGAACCGTCTCGCCAGATCGTCCAGGGTTACGAAACCATCGTTGTGCTGACCACATCCGGGGACGTGCGTTCGGGGGTCCAGGCAAAGCAAGACGCGAATCGAGTTCACTTGGTGGATGCCGCCGCCAAAACCTGGGAAATCGATCGGTCAGACATCGTGTCGATTCAATCCAGTCCCGTCTCGACGATGCCAAATAATTTGGCGGACGGACTGTCGAAACAACAATTCACTGATCTGATCGCCTATTTGGAAACACTGCGAACCAACGTTCCAAACAAATTTGGCGCCGGGATTCGCGGGCCGATCCAGATCCCCGAAGGTTACACCATTGAAACAATCGCGACAGGCTTCTCCGGCGCGACCGCGATGGAGGTATTGCACGACGGACGGATTTTGGTTTGCGAACAAAGCGGAAATTTGAGGGTGATTAAAGATGGACAGCTATTGAATCAACCCATGTTATCGTTGGATGTCGATTTTTACTGGGAACGCGGATTGATCGGGGTCACCGTGCATCCGGACTTCCCAAATTCAAATTGGTTGTATGTCTGCTATGTGGCAAAAGAACCGTTTACCCACCATCGAATCAGTCGATTTAGAATCGAAGGTGATGTCGCGATCCCAGCTAGCGAAGAAGTATTGCTGGAGGGCGACGATCAGAGTTTGTTTGGAGGGAATTACCCTGCCGGTCATCAAGGTGGCGCGATGCATTTCGGACGTGACGGAAAACTTTATGTCAGCATCGGAGAACAAACCGCAAAGCAGCCGGCACAGGATCTGAACGCATTGCAGGGAAAAATATTGTGTTTGATGGAAGACGGTGCCATTCCGCCGGACAATCCGTTCATTGGCAAGACGCAAGGCAAGTACCAGGCGATTTGGGCCATTGGTTGCCGTAACCCGTTCACGTTCGCAATTGACCGGACCAGCGGCCGCATGCTGATCAACGATGTCGGCGGGAAATTTGAGGAAATCAATCCAGGAGTCAAAGGCGGCAATTACGGTTGGCCGCAAATCGAACACGGCCCGGTGAAGGAAAAAGATTTCGTCGGCCCGATCCACTATTACCCGGAATCGTCAATTTCCGGTGGCGATTTTGCTCCGCCGAGCGCCGGTCCCGATCTGGCCGGTCGCTACGTCTTTGCCGACTTTGTGCATGGTTGGATCCATACCATCGATGCAGAACGAGGCGGCGAGGCAGAAACATTGGTCAGCGGGTTGCGACGCCCGGTGGACCTGCGTTTCAGCCCAGACGGCGCGCTGTACGTGCTGCTTCGCAACGCATGGGTCGTCGATGACAAGTTCCAAACCGATAGCGGATCGCTGGTTCGCATCGGCCGAAAAGTGAATTGACTGATCGTTGCCCATTGTACTTATCGGTTCAGCTTCGTAAGAATGATCGGGCCGTTTTGGCGACGGACTGGAAGTCCGTCGTACCCCAAAATCAAGATTTGACGGAACACTAATACCACTGAAAATCCAATCGTCTTTGTTTATCAACTCTCCACTAGATATAGGAAACACCAATGTCCCATTCGACAATCGCTGGTAAGACGTGGATCGGATTGATTGCGTTGTCCATCACTCTGGTCGCCACGAATACTTCCCAGGCGCAACTGGGCGGATTGTTCGGCGGCGGTCCGAAAATCGAAACTATCAGTACGGAAGATCTGAATGCGCTGCTGACGAAACAGAAGAAGGCAGAAGCCGACGCGGGAAAGGCCGGCAAGGAAGCTCCTCCCGCTGACTTTGTTGTCGTCGATGTGAGAACCGACGCGGAAGTGAACGTGTCCGTCATTCCCGGCGCGATTACCAAAGCCCAATATGAAAAGAACCTTGACAAGTACAAAGGACGCACCGTCATTCCATATTGCACCGTCGGCGGGCGCAGCGGCGCCTATGCCAAACAGTTGGCCGGGAAAGGTGTCAAAGTCATTAATTACAAGGGCAGCATCCTGAAATGGGTCGAAGCCGAATTGCCGGTCGTCACGTTGGACGGAAGTCCGACTAATCGCGTGCACACCCACAGTGACCGCTACCGCATCCCGTCCAAATACGAACAGGTCACTCAGTGACCGCGGCGGCGCCAATCGGACGCGCCAAGAATATTGTGCTTCTTGGCATAGGTCATACGAACGCCCACGTTGTAAAAGAGTGGCAGACCGATCCGATTCCCGGTTGCAAACTGATCTGCATCAGCAAGTTTCCGACGGCAACCTACTCCGGCATGTTGCCGGGAACATTGGGCCGTCAGTTTCGCGATGATGAAATGCGGATCGACTTGAAAGGGTTGGTCGATCGTGCCGGCGCCGAGTTGGTGATCGCAGAGACATCCGGATTGGATCTGGAGGGTGGCGAACTGCACTTTTCGGATCGGCCACCACTGCGATTCGATGCCCTGTCGATCGGCGTCGGTTCGATGCCAGCTGGTTGGCAACAGCATTCCGGTTCGCCGCTGATGGTGCCGATCAAACCGATGCAGACGTTCCTGCACCGGTTAGATGAGCATCTGCGGTCAGCAACGACTGAGCCCGCATCTCCGCTTCGCGTTGCGATCGTCGGCGGAGGCGTCTCAAGTGTCGAAATCGCCCTATGCCTCCAACAACGCATAAAAAAGGGTCAGGACCCTTTTTCTCCGCTAACGGTCCAAATCTTCACTTCAGGGCGTATCGCCGAAGGGATGCGGGCGGCCAGCGTGCGGCGAATAGAAAAACTGTTGGCCAGTCGTCAGATCGATGTGTACTCCGGCCAGCGTGTTGTCGGAGTTGGCGATCGAGAATTGGAAACCGAAGATGGGAACCGCCATGGAGCCGACTGTGTGATCTGGGCGACCGGAGCGGTGGCACCTCCGGTCCTGCGCACCCTTGGCTTGCAGACGGATGGTCGAGGATTCATTGCGACCGGCAAGACGTTGCAATCGCTTACCGACGATCGGATTTTTGCCGTCGGAGATTCGGGAACCGTGATGGAATCGCCATCGCCAAAAGCCGGTGTGTATGCAGTAAGGCAGTGTCCGATCCTGTGGCATAACTTGCGAGCGTTCTTCAACCACAGCCCGATGCGATCATTCGAACCCCAGAGCGATTTTTTGAAACTGCTTAATACGGGTGACGGTAAAGCGTTGATTGAATACGGCTGGCTGACCGCCCACGCCCGATGGTGCTGGCGGCTGAAGACATGGATCGACAAGCGATTTGTCGGCGAATTTCAGTAGTTCGCGCGACTTGGGCGCACCTTTTCGCGGCGACAAACCGATTCACGTGGTTGCGACAGTTGACTTGCCAAACTCGGTTGAGTTCTACTAGGTGTGCACGTACGTCCATTCTGAATCAAGAAATGGCTGATTCATGAAGGGGTAGTCGATCTATGGGGACATCATGCCTGGGAGCAACCGATGAGTGGCAGCCGACGCGTGCTTCTCATCGACGACAATCCTATTGATAGGAATCTCGTTTCTCGCGAACTTCGTGAGTCAATGCCGGACGTACAGTTGACGGAAGTGGTTGGTCAGCGACAACTCGACGAATACTGTGCCGACGGTAATTTTGACATCGTGATCACGGATTCTCAGATGAGTTGGACAACTGGGATCGATGTGCTCCGTGCAGTCAAGGCACGATGTCCCCACTGTCCTGTCATCATGTACACCGGCACAGGTAGTGAAGAGACGGCAGTTGCGGCGATGAAGCTCGGCCTGGATGACTACATCGTCAAAAATGCGACACACTTGGTTCGACTTGGTGTCGCGGCAGAATCGGCGATCGAGCGGGCCGCGATCAGAGCCAGGGCTGAAGAGATCTCTGCTGAATTGGATCAGGTTAAATCCCGGAGTCGGCTGCTGTTCAACGAGTCCAAAGAAGGCGTTTGTATGTTTTCACCAACTCGCGGAGTGGTTGAAGCAAACGCAAGTTTTGCGGCGATGATTGGCGTCGATGATCCAGTCCGCGCGGTCGGAATGCAACCTTGGCAATGGGATGATATTTATTCGTCGCTCGAAAAAATAAAGGCCAGGTGGCCGACTCCCATTCAATGCGCCGAAACGTTCGAAACTCGCTTTCGACGGCCCGATGGTAGCGTGATTGATGTCGAGATCAGTTCGACGCCGACCGAGCAGTTTGGCGAATACATCATTTTCCAAGTTTGCCGAGACATTACGCATCGGAAGGCGGCTGCCGCTGCGCTGGAGCAAAGTGAACGCCATCTCGAAGCTGCACAATTCCAAGCTGAGATTGGCAGTTGGGAGTGCGATTCCCAATGGCAATTCGACGTTTGGTCCCAGGAGATGTATCGTTTGTTCGACCGAGACTCGGAAGCCGGATTGCCCACGTTCGAGCAGTTTCTGGAATATGTACACCCTGATGACAGGACGTTGATCACAGGCGGCCCCGATCGTAACTCGACTTCCAGATTGGGCCGTGTGCTTCAACCACAGCCTATGCCTCTGCATCACGAAGGGCATCATGAACATCGGACGTCGCGTTACAGGTACCGGATCATCCGTCACGATGGTTCAGTGCGATACGTGGAAGAAACGATTCGCGCGGCGGAAGTGTCCGAAGACGGTCGGGTCACACGATGGCTGGGCACGACCATGGACGTGTCAGATGAAGTCAACGCAGAGACCACGTTACGCGAAAGCACGGAGCGATTCCTAAGGGCGTTAAATCACATTCCGGACGTTGTTGTGATTTATGACAGTGACCTTCGAATTCGATTTATAAATGACGCGGTCACGACGATCATCGGTCTGCCGCCGGAAGACTGTATCGGAAAACAGGACGCGGAGATCTGGCCCGAGCAGGTTTGCGATTCCTATCATCCGGTTTTACAAGAAGCGCTAGTGAACCATATCTCCACAACCGCGGAATTACGGGTTGATCTTCCAGACGCAGAGAATTGTCACCTGAGCGTGCATTGTATCCCGCTTCTAAAATCCGAGAACGAAGTCCGCGAAATCGTCGCCGTGATCAGTGACCTGACCAAGCATTCCGAATTGTTGACTCAATTATTGCACGCACAAAAGATGGAAAGCGTGGGCCGACTTGCCGGTGGGATCGCTCATGATTTTAACAATGTTCTGACGGTCGTCCTAAACAGTGTCGCGCTCGCCCGATTGCGTTCACCATCGGCCGACGTCTTAAGTGACCTTGAAATGATCGAGGAAGCGGGCCAGCGCGGCGCCGTGTTGACGCGGCAACTGCTCTCCTTCAGCCGCCAGGGCCGCGTGACACCCACCGTCTTGGATCTCAACCGCGTTGTCGAAGAGATCAGCCTGATGCTTCGACGCTTACTTGGCGACCAGATCGAAATTGTCGTGGTGGCTGATGCAAACCCCAGTCAAATCGTCGCCGACGCGGGCCAATTGGAACAGGTATTAGTCAACCTTGCCGTGAACGCAAGTGATGCGATGCCTGGCGGTGGTCAACTTACGATTCAAACCCTGTTCGAATCAGACCCACCGGGCCTTGGCTTCGTCAAATTGATGATCACGGACACCGGGATCGGAATGGACAGCGTTATTCGCCAAAGGATTTTTGCGCCGTACGTGACAACAAAGCCGGTCGGCAAGGGAACCGGTTTGGGGCTGTCGACGGTCTATGGCATCGTCAAAAGTTCCCACGGTGAAATCACTGTTGAAAGCCAACTTGGTCACGGAACATCCTTTCATCTGCGATTCCCGTTGGCGACAGGAAACGAATTGGATGCACGCCAACCGATCCGAAAATGTTCGCCTCAGGGTTCCGGTGTCATCCTGATTGTCGAAGATGACTTGACGCTTCAGAACGTTGCAAACCAGATCCTGACCGCTTCCGGGTTTGACGTCGTGGCCGTTAATGACGGAAGCGAGGCGATCGAGTTCATCCAGAATACAAACGATCCCATTCAGTTGGTCTTTACGGACGCAGTCATGCCAAACACAACCGGTTGGCAATTGCGTGAATATTTACTGGAGCACCACCCCGAAATACGAGTCCTCGGGACATCGGGAAACCTGGATGAAACGATACGGGGGCCGACACAGAGGTTCGACTGGGATCACTTCATCCCCAAACCGTATTCAATGAAACAACTGGCCGAAAAGATCCGCAACGTCCTGGACGCTCGAAACGACTAACCAGCTAACACTCTGAAATCATCACATGTTAATTCGGAACTGACTCAGATGTGTTTCAGAAAGTTGGAGCTGAACCGACCGTAGTCTTGGCCATCGACATCTCCGTCGCCGTCGGAATCGAAGGACGGATCGTAGTCCGGATCGCTTACAGATCGAAGAAAGCTCAGTCCAAAACGGCCGAAATCCTGGCCGTCAACGTCTCGGTCACCATCAGAATCTCCAAACAAACGGAAGAACAGATCACTCGGTTGTTCTCCCATCAAATAGTCCTCGGTCATCAGCAGGCCGCTTGCGCTCTTGATTTGAGAAGCAATCACGCGAAGTCGGTAGTTGCCGTCGGCCAATGAGGACGTGAGAGGACCGACGCCATTGCGACTGACCGTGGACGACCCGTCAAAGGTGAGAACGGCAATGGTCTTTCCGTCTTGATCCGATGCGGAAACGTTAATCGATCCGACCGGAACGGATAGATCGAGATTCGTAATCTCAAATGCCGAGCCCAGCATTGCATGATCGACGCGCGAATCAAACATGACCGTCAACGAGGTGATGTGTGAGCGACTGTTTGATCCGTCGTTCATCACCACCTGCTCGATCGTCGGCGGCAAACCGGAGACCACCGTCACGATGCCCGCGCTGCCGACATCCGGTAAATATTGTTCATTGATACGTGACCGATGGACTCCTCTGGGATCGATCGCTTGTGTGTTTACGGAGATCGATGCGTCGCCGGTTCCTCCGAATGCGGTGAATGCCAGACGCACCAATTCAAAATCTGGTGCGGTTATCGGCGTCGCCGAGTAAAATGAAAGACGAAGTGTTCCCGTCAATTGATCAACGGTTGCCTGGTGAGACCAGCCCGTCGTCGCAGCGCTGACCAAAACGTCTTCGGGCGAAAGGCTAAGCTTCGACGAATCGTAGTCAATTTGAAGATCGAACGAGAGGATTTCATTTGACGAACCGGTCAATCGAATCGGCACCTCGACCCGGCCTCCCGAAGGGGCAGTCGCGTCCTCGACGGTGATGGTCACGTCCGAAGATCGCTCCGAGACAGGGATGCCCGACGGAATATCGGGAATCGTCGCACTTCCATCGCCGACAACCTTGCCCGCGATCGTTGCCGCGTCGTTGGGATTCAGCGGTCGGTCCGTCGCCAGAGTGGCTACGATGCGCGGATCGATATGGCGATGGGCGGAAAAACCGCTGTCGTCGTTCTTCAGAACGCGAGACAAAAGCGCGGCGTCAAAACCGCTGTAGGAACCATCACCGGAAGTGTCACCGACGGGAATCACATAGTGGACGGCAGCATCACCGATCGCATCGATGGTGCCGCCGTTAAGTTGTACCGATGTGATGCGCATGAGGTGCGTTTCCCCGTACGTTGCCGTCGAGGCGACAGTCGCAATCAGGTCGAACACGGGGACATCAACGCCCGACAGAGGTGTTACTCCGCTGGCATTCAAAACGGCGCGGCCCGGAGTCGTCAGGTCGATCGACAGTGTCCAATCTTCGGGCACGTTGGCCGGTCGATCGACGCGTTGGACGACCATCGACGCGGGGTCATATTCAAGCGTGAAGTCGATCGATGTGACCTGATCGGCTTGAGTGATCCGTATGGGATAAGACAGGTCATCAAGCGTGCTCGGTGTCAGATCGATCGTCTGTGATTGAGCTCTGGAGAAATCTCCAAGCGACAGAACTCGCTTCGATCCGTTGGCAACGGTGAAACTCTGCTGATAATCGTCGCCGGCCGAACCATCGTGATTCCCGTCCAGGAGGCCGCCAACATCCGAAATAACGGAATGAATTCCACTTTTGAGTGTCACCGTGTATGTATCATCGGGCAAGGTCCCGCCGGTTCGGATGAACTCGAGAGAATTCGATGCAGCGTGATACACGGTCGAGCCGGACACCAGGCCTCCCGAGCCGTTGGCGTAGACGGCGAGATCAGAAACGGGAACCTGTGAGGTCCCGAGAGAGCTGCCATATAAGTTGAATGCTGACAGGTCCGCCGCGCGATTGAATTGGATGGTGAACCCGCTGGGCGTGGTTGCGAAGTTTTCGACTTGTAACAGCGGGGACGGGTTCGGGTTCGGGTCGACCTGAATCTGGATCTGCTGGGTGGTCGTTCCGCCATCACGGTCACGCACGCGAACGGTGACGGTGTAGGTGCCGGGACTGGCGAAGGCGTGGTATCCGAAGAATTCGCCGTTGTAAACGGCTGCCGCCCCTGAAGTCGGCGCCGAATCGGGTTGGTCGGACGAATTGTCATCGATAATCGTTAGATTCAATGGACCTTGGGCGGGCATCGCGGAAGCCGCTCCCGCCGGCGGGCTTCCGATCAGCAGCGGCACGATCACGCCATCGCCGAAGTCAACGGTCGCCGACCACTGATCGGCCACCCCGGAATCAGTGAATTGGCCTGACAACAAGAACGGGTCACCCGCCGTCAATTGAGTCTCGACGACAGTTCCCCCTGACGTCGGGGCGTTGTTGGCAACGTCGATGGCAAGTTGATTCGTGGATTGGTCGTGATCGTCGATGATCACCAAGCGAACAATGTAACGTCCCTGGTTCGCCACAGTGAAGTTGAAATCAGGGACGGGTTCACCCTGGTTGATCGTGCCCGATGACGACGCGACCGAGTCCGAGTTGTTGGTGAACACTTCCCAGCGGTACGTAAGCACATCTTGGATTCCCGCATCGGTGTAGAAACCGCTGACGGTGACCGAGTCGCCTTCAGACACATTCAAAGGGCCGGATACGGAAACCAACGGGGCGGAGTTGAAAACAGTCAGGTTCACGTCTTGCAGCACATCCGGACCGGTCCCGTCATCGATCGTGATCGTGGCGGTGTACTGGCCGTCCTGGGCGTACGTGTGTGACGCGAAGAAATCGGCGATGCCGTCGACGAAGCTGACCGTTGCGGATGATTGGTTTCCATCGTTCCAATTGATCGAAACGCTGATCGGATCAGCAGTTCCCGGGTCCAGCAACACTCCGCTTAGCGTAAACAAGTCGCCTTCGTTGATCACCGTCCGATCGATTCGCAATTCCGCAATTTCGGGTTCGACATTATTCACGGTAACGTCCAGTCCGGGATCGATCGACGTTGTCGCTCCACTGTCATCAGAAATCGAGATGCCGATCAAGTAGCTACCGTTATCGCGATAAACATGACTGAGAATCGATGTGCCCTGGCCATTATGTAGGTCGCCGACAACGGGAGTTGTTTGGCCATCACCCCAGTCAATCATGATCGACTGGGCGTCGTCCCAGCCCTTGTCCGAGTAGATGACCCTGAGCGTTGCGACGCCACCTTCGTTGATCAATGCCGGATCCACGACGGTCAAATCCATGTCGATCACAGGCGATACGTTGCTAGCGGTGACCTCAAACGAAGCCGTAACGGGCAGATACGCGTCGTTTTCGTTGTCGACGGTCACCAGCACGGTGTAGACGCCCTCGTTGATATATCTGTGGCGAAGATCCGCAAACCATTCGGCCGTGATCTGGTTTCCGCTATAACCGACTTCCACGGGAGCTGAACCGTCGCCGTAATCGACGGTCACGGTCCAAGTGGCCGATGATCCGACAAATCGAATCTGCCGTGCAAACGTGTCACCTTCTTCGATCGATTCGTTGACCTGTCCCGATGTCCGACGGACGTCGATGACCGGGGCGACCGCATTGACATGCACACCTAACGTTTGCGTATGTTCCAGATTGTCGTCAAGGTCCCGAATGGTTAGCGATACCGTGTAGTCGCCGAACAGCAAGTAGGCATGGTTGAGTAACAACGATCGAGTGAGTGGGTCGACGACGACCGGTTGCGGTCCGTCCCCGGTGCCATAGTCCACCAACGCCTCCCAATTGTCCAGGCCCGGATCGGTGAACGTGACGGGCAACGTGAAGACGTCTCCTTGATCGAGAGTTACCGGGTCACCAAGCTCGAACTGGGGAGCTTGTGCGCGCACGATCAATTCATACTGATCCGCATACGAATCTCCAGATGCAGCGTCAGTCACCTCCAGCCGCGCGACATAGCGTCCATCGTCGATCGAAGGCAGCAGGGCGTCCACCGTTGCACTCCAAATACCGAAGCCATCGACAACGGGTACGATGCTGGCGAGCACTTGCCGAAAGACCTCGTTGCTCTGCGAATCGACAACGGTCCAGGTTGCCGTGATCGGACCGGCGAGTCCCCGGACGTGCCCCGAGAGCGTGGAGGAATCACCTTCCACATAAAACACGCCGGCGTCGTTGGAGTTTGCCAGTGCGTCAACGACTTTGAAGTTACCAAAATCGGCAACGGTCTGAATGGGCGATTGGGCGAGATCCGCGACTCGAAGCGTCTTCGATTCCCCGATGACGCGAAGTTCACGCCCCGAATAGTCCGTCGTTGCAAATAGCGCCAGCTTATCGCCGAACGGCGTCAACGAATCCGGATCGCTATTCGCGGCTCCAGGATTCAAATTCGCTAACAATTCGATGGAGTCCGTTACCGGGTCATAGGACCAGTATTCGCGTCCTGTTGATATCGCCGAGGCGCTGTAGTAAAGCGTACCGTCTAACTCGCGTAAGCTGGACGGAAAATAGTCGGTCGCAGCCAAGGAGTTTCGGCCGGTCACATTGGTGATATCCGTTGTGTCCAACCGCAGGCGATACAAGTTTGTGCGTAAATTGGAGTCGAACGCAGCGAAATAAAGACTGTCGCCGATGGCAACAGGATCTTGTGGATCAGTGAAGGGATCACCATCCATCGTCACCGACGGCAAGGGATCCAAAATGTGATTGGTCAGGTCAAACCGGTACCACGATCGTAGCGACTCCGATTCAATCGCGGTGAAGTACAGGAACTCGCCACTTGTGATCAAGGATTCCGGCGCGGCACTTTCAAGCAGGTTTGGCAATTGAACCGTCACGTTCAGAGTCAAATCGGCGAGTTCACTGAACACAAACAGCTCGTACTGCGGCTCCAGCAACTGCGCGACATTGGCGAAGCTCGCTGCATTGGGCCTGCCGTAAATCAGGTACGCCTCACCCACCAGTGCTTTGCTGTCCCGAGTTGCTGCGTACGCACCGATCACCAGATCCGAGTGGCCATCCCCATTGAAGTCTCCTGCGGACGCCACGGACGACCCCAAGCTATCGCCATCGCCCACGCCTTGAAAGACGGTTCCTCGCAGCCCACCGGATTCGCCCAGGCTGGCAAACGTCGACAATTCGATCTCCGCGTCGACCAAAGCACTGCTTCCGTATACTACGTAGACGCGACCGGCGTTGTCTGGATCGAGTCCGCTGATCGCCAGATCATCCAAACCGTCTGCGTTAAAGTCTCCCACTGCCGAGACATTCAATCCCGAGAGGTCGCCTGCACCCACTCCGCTAAAGACCAACCCTCGCGTCCCATCGCCGCCCCCAGCCACGGTCAATTCGAATGCACTCCATTCCGCTGGAAATGGAGTATCGGAACCAAAGATCAAGTACGACTCTCCGGAAAGATCTCCATTGGGATCCGCCTGACGGGCTCCCACCAGGAAGTCATCGATGCCGTCGCCATTGAAGTCACCGATTCCCGCGGTGTCAGTACCGGCGATGTCACCGGCATCGATTCCGTTGATGACGAATCCGAGAGTCCCGTTGCCACCGCCGTTGGTGGTCAAGTCCACAAGATTGAGCTGGCTACGATTACGCGTGCGCGAACCGTAGACCACGTAGATCTGGCCGACATCCGCCTCGGTGGGACTGCGATCGACAAGGCGCGAAGCCATTAACAGGTCATTGACTCCGTCGTTGTTGACATCCCCTGCGATCGCGACGGCACTGAGCTGGTCATTGAAGTTGATACCATTGATCACCATGCCCAGTGACCCGCTGGCGTTCACCGGACCGCTTAAATCACTGAGATCCAACCGGTTTGCCGGTGGTGTAGTGCTGCCATAGACAACATAAACGGACCCTGCGTTGGCGACCCCATTCGGGTTGGCCAAATAAGCGGCAATCAGGAGATCATCCAGTCCGTCATCATCGACATCTCCGACGGCCACCGTATTACCGGTACGAAAACTGTTGGCAACTCCGTAGACAGTGAAACCCTGTGGGGCAGTCAGATCTGTCATGCGTATTTCCGCGCCGTAGCCATCTGCGGAACCAAAGACAACGTAGATCTCACCGACTTGGCTGCCACCAGATTCCGCGGCAAAGGCCGAGGTGATCACTAAATCATCGTAGTCATCCCCATTGAAATTCCCCGATCCAATGATGGCTCCGAATCGATCGCTCGCATCAATTCCGTAAAGCACCAGCCCTCTCGAACCATCGCCACCGCCGGCGGCGGTCAACGAATTAAGATCAAAATCATAGTCGATGCCTGATTCCGATCCGTACAGCAGATAGGCAGCTCCGGCATCGTCCGCATAGCGTGCCCCGATGACGACATCCTCATATCCATCGCCGTTGAAGTCACCGGCATCACTGACCCAGATTCCAGTTTGGTCATTCGCGTCGACACCGCGCAGGATCGCACCGCCGGGTACTTTGGAGACAAAGGCGATGCCGTCATCAATCGGTAATTGTTCGACAACTTCGAACGAACCCGGTGATGAGATCCGCCGCAGATTGTCGGTGTTAGTATCGTAGCGATACATCCCCGGCCCAATGTCCGCTTCACTGGCACGAAAGTAGAGGACGTTGCCATCGACAATTACGTCACTTGGCGATGCGTTGGCCAGCGTATTGGGCAACCGACTTGTTACGTTGTTCGTTTGCTGTGTCGCCGCGTCGTAGACAAACAACTCATGATTCGGTGCCGTCAGCTGCGATAGGCTGGCTGTGGGGCTGAAGTTCGGCCGCCCGTAGACGATGTAGACACGCCCCGCATCGTTCTCGGTCCCCACATCAGCCTGGAACGCAGAGATCAGCAAGTCATCGTAGCCATCGGCGTTGAAGTCACCTGCGGATGCAATAGGATCCCCTGATTCGTCGCCACCGGCGGCGCCGGCAATCTTGACTCCGCCGTAGTTTTGAATGGTATTGAGTTCGATGTTGGCCGCAAATCGACTAGAATTGCCGAACAGCACGTACGTCACACCCGCGTTCGCCAGACCGTCGGAATCCACTCGGTAGCCTCCGATGGCAAGGTCAGCCAGACCGTCGGCGTTCAAGTCGCCGGCGCCCGCGACCGACACACCGGTTAAGTCGGACGCATTGTGGCCTCGCAATGTAAACCCGTTGGTTCCGTCAAGTTCGTCGACGTCGATGGCTGCCGGGAACGCGGCGGCCTTGCCGAACAACACATAGCTTGCGCCCGCATTGATCTGTCCCAGACTGGAATCGGCTCGGACGGCACTGACAATAATGTCATCCACGTCGTCTCCATTGATGTCGCCCAACGAATCAACCCTATAGCCCGTATATTCACTCGGGTTGATGCCTCGGATTGCAAAGCCGAGATTGCCGTCGAGCGCATTTGCGTTGATCTCTGCGGCGAAGCCGGTATTGCGTCCAAACAAGACGTAGGCTTCACCTGTTCGAGGGATCCCTTGCGGGCTGGCATAGTAGGCACCAACGAGCAAGTCCGAGATCCCATCACCGTTGACGTCACCGGCTCCGCTCAGTGATCGTCCTAGGTAGTTTAGAGATGATTTACCCAGTAATGAAAATCCGTCGGTGCCGTCCATGGCTGCGAGATCGATGATCGCAGGGAACGTAGTGTCACGGCCGAAGATGATGTGCGCCCTTCCCGCATTGCTGTCCGCGGCGTAGGCCCCGATCGCGATGTCGTCGATGTTGTCGTTATTCAAATCACCGATGGAGGCAACAGTGGCGCCTGAACTGCTGTTCGCCGCACCGATCATTGTGAATCCGTTCGTTCCATCAAGTGCGTTAAGATCGAAACTGGCGTCGAAGCCATCACGTCGTCCAAAGATCACGTACGATTCACCGGCATTGGATCTACCACTCGGTTGGGCCCCAATGGCGCCGATCAATAAATCGCCAATGCCGTCGTGATTGATGTCGCCTGCGGAGCTGACCGCGATTCCGAGTGCGTCGCCGGCGGCTTTCCCACCGATTCGAAAGCCGTTTCTCCCATCCAGAGATGCCGGATTGATGGTTTGCGGTCGAGCACCGGGACCGCCAAAGATAACATAAGTTTCTCCGGCACCAATCAGACCCTGCGAATCATGCCACCGCGCCCCGATGATCAAGTCGTCAAAACCGTCGCCATTGACGTCCCCCACCGAACGTGCATCCGACCCGATGAGGTCATTGGTATTGATACCCTCGAACTGAAAACCGCGTGGTACATCCGCGACGAACGCGATGCCAGCGTCCGTGGGCGTAATCATGCCTGGCTCAACTGCCCCCGCCGGCGAGATTCGTTCGAGCGTCTCGGTGTCCATGTCATAACGATACATACCGCGTCCGAGGTCTGGCGCAGCGGCTGTGAAGTAAATGGAGTTACCGTCGACAACAATTGAATCCGGATCTGAACCGCTCGGCAAGTTCTGCAGCGTAGTCGTAATCGGTTTCCTCAACTCCGTTTGTGCGTCGTACACAAACAATTCGCGTTTGGGCGCGGCGACGTCCGAAAGTGCTGCCGACTCGGCAAAGCCCGTTCCGCCGAAGAGGACAAATACCTGACCTGCACTATCCAACGCTGCCGCAACGATCATGTCAGGAATACCGTCATCGTTGACATCGCCTGCGCCGGCAATCGATCCAGGCTCACCATAGCGAATCGGTCCGGTTAACCGGGTGACGTCAAGATCGCTAGTCACCGCTAGGCTAACTAACGACGGTAGTCCGCCGGAACGTCCAAACACGATCCATCGTGTCGGTTCCGAGCCCACCGACACTAGGCCGATGTCATCAAACCCATCGTTATTGAGGTCACCGAGTCCGGCAACAGAAACGCCCAACCGATTATCAAAGCCCTGGCTTTGAAGTTTGACGCCGTTGCTGCCGTCGAGTAGCGAGAGATCAACATCGCCAGTGAATCCGTCCGCACGACCAAAGACGAGATAACATGCGCCGGCGTTGTCGTTTCCGGTATGATCGGCAAAGGGTGCGCCGATAAGAATGTCTTGGACACCGTCTCCATTAAAGTCTCCGGCGGATGCGATGTCCCATCCGGTTGTGTCACCATTTCCTCCCAGAAGAGTAATGCCCGCATCGGGCGTCAGCATGGCCAAGTCCAATCGGGCTGGAAAGCCGGATGCCGTGCCATACAAAAGGTATGCCTTGCCCGTCGCGCCGTGAGCTCCCACCAAAAAATCATCAATGCTATCGCCGTTGACGTCACCCAATTCCGCGACGGATAGCCCCAATCGTTCGTCGTTTGCCGCACCGGAAATCGCAAATCCGTTCGATCCATCAAGGTCGTTAACGTTCATCGTTGCACTAAAAAGGCCGGAGTGGCCGAACACAACGTACGCTTCACCGGAGTCGATACGTCCCTGTGCATCAGCGCGATACGCACCAATCACCACATCCGCGATATTGTCATTGTTGATGTCGCCAGCGGATGCGACTCCTCGCCCCAGTTCAATGTCACTGGAGATTCCGACAAAGCGGAACCCGTTACTTCCATCTAGTGAGCCGATGTCCAGCGATGCCGGAAAGCCACTCGCGGAACCAAAGATGATGGCAGCCTCTCCAATTCCATTGGCCCGATACGCCCCCACAATCAGATCGTCGATGTTATCGTTGTTGACGTCCCCTGCAGGGGCCACGCGGATTCCCAGCCGATCTCCGGCAGACTGACCAGTGATGCGAAATCCGTTAGTGCCGTCGATTGATGAGATGTCGAACGATTCCGACAACTTTTCAGAGCCGAACACGACATAAGCATGTCCTCGGCTTCCGTCGGCGAGGAACGCGCCAACGACCATGTCAGCCACACCATCTCCATTGACATCCCCAGCCGATTCCACGGAGATCCCGAACCCATCGTTTAGCTCGCTACCGTTGATCTGCATTCCTGTTGAAACCAACGACGTGTAAAACACATCGTCGCCGCTCAGAATGATGTTTAGAGGTTCGGAATCGTCTGGACCAGGCTTTCCCTCAGGAATTAACTTCGGTTCACCGCTGGAAGGTCGGTAACGATAAAGCTCGCGACCGCGCTGTGGTGTGCTGATGCTGAAATACAGCACATCGCCTGCGGGTGTGATTTCCTGTGGATTGATGCCGCCGTCCGGCAAATCGCCTCCCGAGACGATCGACAACTGGACTCCATCATATTGCCAGAGCGTTCGGTCACCCGATCCCGTGGCCGCGGTGAAGATCAAGTGATCGCCGACCACATGTAGATCGCTTGCCTCGCCGTCGGCTCCGAACAAGGCATCGAGCAGCCGCGCGTAGCGTTCGTTTTGTGTCGGCACCCAAGCGGTGGAGGCGAATTCGACGACATCGACATCCTGACCCAGCATGAGTCCGGCGAACTTGTACTCGCCGTTGGAATCCGTCACCGTGATCGGCTCACCGGCGTCCCAAACTTCGTTGCCGTTCTGATCCACAAAGATCGGCCAACCTTCCACCGGCGGCTCAAACAGAGGACTCGACGGGTCGTCCGAGTCGCGCACACCGTTGTCGTTCAGATCCTCGTACTTGGTGCCGTAAACCGCGCCGGTACCGACGTGGATGTCAAAGCGATGTTCGGCGACACGACCGTTATCGGTCACCCGATACGACACATTTGCTTCACCACGAAAACCATTGTCGGAATCCAAACGAATGACGCCGAACGGTTCGATCGACGCGGATACATCCGGTGAGTCCACGGTGACATCGAAATCCGTGAAGGGAGTCGGGCGAAACGCTGTGACGATGACATCTCGGTCCCCGACGACTTCCAGGGTCTCCGTGCTTACCAACATCGGATCTGGGCCTGAGCGATCAAATTCACCGACAATCTGGATCGTGCCGCGTGCATTCATGAAGACATCGCTTGGGTCGGCAGACCCCGAACTGCGGGCAACTTCTGCCCAGACCAGTTGCCCCTCCCTGTTATACAAGACGCTGGCGATTCCTCGTTTTCCTCCCTGAAAGTCTCCTGGGAATGCAAACGTTTTTTCACCGACCGTGATCAAATTGCTGACAAAACCAATACTACCCACACTGCCGACGAGGAGGAGATCGTCGCGTTCAGTAAGTAGGATCGTGGGCGCTCGATCGATCCCAACTCCTCCCACTGCATTCGCCCACGCAATCGAGCCGCCAGAGTCAAGACGAGCGACAAACAGATCGTCCGATCCGGCAAGGGTTACCGTTTCAGTTCCAAACTGGGCGGTCGAACCGGTTGGCCCATCAACCCTACCCGCCAAAAAGACATCGCCTTGTGAGCCGACCACAATGTTCTCGACGATATCATATTGACCAGTGCCGAACGCATGACTCCATCGGACTTGTCCAGTCAATGAAAAACTCGCTGCAAAGGCGTCTCCTGTCCCTAGCAATGAGAGATTCGTTCCGCCAAGAGAGACGAACGTGCCCTGCGGTCCGTTGAGCACTCCACTGACAACGAAACCATCCGAAACGAATGCCAGGTCGGTGATTTGGTCTGTGGAGTTTCCGCCGAAGACCACGCCCCATCCGACCTCGCCGTCTGGCCGGATCCGCGTGACAAAATTGTCGTCGGCACCTGCCAATGAATAGGAGTCACCGCCTATCGTTACGTTTGCTCCTGCCGAACCGATGACTGTTCCCGCAACCACCAAACCTCCTGATATATCAAGTTCGGTTTTTGCGACGCTAAACGCGACACCTGGACTGGTGATGGTTTGGCTCCAAAGAGCGTTCCCGTCAGGAGCATAGCGGCGGATGTCCAACGATGTACCGACTTGGCTGATTACAGTTGATGCCCCATCGGAATCGTCGACGAACAAGTACTCGGCACGGTCCTCTCCAGAACCTCCAAATTCGTCGTGCCAAGCCAAACTTCCGTCGGCATTGAACCTCAACACAAACGCGTCCGATGCATTAGGAGCGGCCAAGACGCCTGGAAGCAATTGGTCGCTTGCATAGCTACCCAACACAAGGACGCTGCTGTCGGAATACGCGACCGCATTGGTAACAGATTCTGCTCCATCGCCTCCGATCACGGTCGCCCATGCAGTCTCTCCGTTGCTCGCATAGCGAACGACAAACCCATCGACGGATCCTGCAAAAGCGCCTCCTTGTCCGCTGCCAAAGTCGACGGAATCGCCTGGGTTGCCGACGAATTCGCCTGTGACAGCGACTCCTCCATCACTAAGCGGTAAGATCTGCCGGGCGCGAGCAAACGTTCCGTGCACACCCTTGGCCCAAGCGATATTCCCCGAACCATCTATTTTGACGGTGACAACATTTTGACCGGCATACACTGGGACCGAGATTCCATCGGACGACTCGAGAACATCTACTCCAAAACTGAGCGTTTCAACGGCGACGAACAGTTCACCATCGTCAGACAAACTGACTTGAGCAACATCGTCTGACGCCGTACTTCCAATCAGAGTTGCAAATTCGATCTCGCCGTACTCGCTGTAACCAAGCGCGAATACATCGGTCGCCCCCGCCAATCGATAGGTATGGTTCTCGTCAAAACGAATCAGTTCGCCGGCGTTTCCCTGAACTATACCGACAACGATAAGTCGCCCCTCGTCAGTGACAAAACTTTCCACCACATGATCGCTGTATGTTCCGCCAAAGGTATCGGCAAACACAAGCGAAGGATCGATAATCACCGATCCGTCTTCGGTCATCGCCGTCTCTTTAATCGCTGCGTTGATGAACGGGGTTGCAACATTGGTGCGCTGCAAGTTGATGCTTTCTAACGGCTCAAAGCCACTCGACATGCGGTCGAGCAGATCGCGGTCCGATTGCAGTCCCGGCAACACATACTCGTGCGCCGCGTTGTCGAGCGGGTTGTCGAGCAGATTGAGGATTTCCAGCTTCGGCAACACGGGCTGTGACAGCCTGACCGCGTCGGCGGTCAGGTTGCCGTCGGGGGATCCGGTCAAGCTGACGGTCACCGTGCCGTCGGTGACCGTGACTTCTCCGATCACTTGCCAGGGACGGTCACCGAAGACCACACCGTCGGGGTTATAACGCTGGTCGACTACAGCAATCTCGTTTGAATCGCCCGACGTGATCTCGTACTGAGCATCACGCGTCCGACTGGCATGCGCGGTCCACGTCGCCAGCACATCGTAAGTCCCGTTGGGAAGATCACTGAACGTGAATTCAACTCTCGCATCGTCGACTTGGGCCGGTGCGAGCCGGTAATCACGCTCGAATGCTCCGGCGTTGACATCGCCCGACCAGACCGAAACCGGACCATTGCCGACATCATAGGATCCGTGCTCGACGTAGCCCGGTTCAAAGTTGTCGATGATGTACTGGCCGAGCAGCGCATCGATGCTGGAAACCTTTTTGGCGCGAAGCTCCAGCCACTGAAGCGCATCCAGATTGACCAGCGGTCCGATGTCAACCACGTTGTTTTCGTTCAGATACAGGTAGCGCAGCTGGTCGAGGGAATCACCGTCGTCTGCCAACACGCCTTGAACACTCGACAGGCCGATGCCGACCGCGCTTAACCAATGCAACTGGTCGAGCTGATTCGTGCCGACCGGCAAGGTGTCAAGCGACGTCTGGCCGACACTTGACAGGCGATCGACACTCAGAAACTCCAGATTCGACAGCGTCGGCATCAGGTCCAACGCGCTGAACGGACTTTCGTTTCCAGGATACGTTTGCCGGTCCCCAATGTTTCCCCCAACCAAGTCCACGAAATCCAGGTCGAGCAGTTTCAGGTTGCCAAGCCCCAATCGGCCTTGCCGTTCCCTTCCGCGATGGAATCCGGGTTCAAACAGTGCGAGCGTGAGGTCCTCCGTCGCCGCACCGGCCAATGAAAGCAGTTCCAAGTTGGTTGCGTATTCGATTCCCGTCAGCGGACCGGTCGACTCCAATCGACTCAGATCCAACTGCACCAACTGCGTCATGTCGGTCGCGCGAATCGGACGCAGCAGACGTTGACGCTCCTCCAACTCTAGGGTGGTCTCGTTCCGTTCGGTAAACGTGACGGTTAACCCGAGTGCTTCGCCGATCGCGAACTTGAATGCT
>JAGQPO010000211.1 GCA_020426665.1 Planctomycetales bacterium | reverse complement strand
TGTCACCAAAGACGGCGTGACGGTTGCGAAAGAAATTGATCTGGAAGATCCGTTTGAAAACATTGGCGCCCGCATGGTGCGCGAGGTTGCGGCCAAAACCAACGACGTTGCAGGCGATGGCACGACAACGGCGACGATTCTGGCCGAAGCAATCTTTGACGAGGGGTTACGTGCCGTCACGGCTGGAATCAATCCCATTGCAATGAAACAGGGGATCGAACGGGCAGTCGCAGACATCGTCGAAAAATTGAAAACAAACTCGGTCCCGGTCAAAGGCAAAGAAGACCTGGTTAAAGTCGCATCGATCGCGGCCAACAACGACCCTGTCATCGGCCAGCACGTCGCTGATGCGTTGTACAAAGTCGGCAAGGATGGTGTGGTGACGCTGGACGAAGGCAAAACCATGGCGACGGAGACTGCATGGGTCGAAGGAATGCAATTTGACAAGGGATACCTTTCACCCTATTTCGTCACCGATCCGACCAAGATGGAGTGTGTGCTGGAAGAGCCTTACATCCTGATCCATGAAAAGAAAATTAGCAGCATCAGGGACATTGTGCCAATTTTGGAAAAAGTCGTTCAAGCGGGCAAACCGCTGTTGATCATTGCCGAGGATGTCGACGGCGAAGCGCTTGCGACCCTGGTTGTCAATCGACTCCGGGGAACGTTCCAGTGCTGTGCGGTCAAAGCTCCCGGATTCGGCGACCGACGCAAAGCGATGCTGGAAGACATCGCAATTCTTACCGGGGCAAAAGCAGTCTTTGAGAGTCTGGGAGTCAAACAGGAATCGATTCCACTGAGCGATCTAGGAACGGCCGAAAGAGTCGTCTTGGACAAAGACAACACCACTATCATCCAAGGTGGCGGAAAACGCAGCGACATTGACGCACGTATCGCGCAGATCAAGCACGAAATGGAAAAATCGACCAGCAGTTACGATCGCGAGAAGTTGGAAGAGCGTATGGCCAAGCTGACTGGCGGAGTGGTCAAAATCACTGTCGGGGCTACGACAGAAAGTGAATTAAAGGAAAAGAAATTTCTTTACGAAGATGCGATCAATGCTGCGAAAGCCGCCGCCGACGAAGGCATTCTGGCGGGTGGCGGTGTTGCGCTGTTGCGTGCGTCACAAGCTTGTCATCCCTCTGGTATAGGCGAAGACGAAACGGTCGGCTACAACATCGTCCGCAAAGCGTGCCGCTGGCCACTGACCCGCATCGCAGAAAATGCCGGAAAGGACGGCAGTTTGGTCTGCGAGAAAGTTGCCGAGAGATCCGGAAACGAAGGCTACAACGCCATGACCGACTCCTATGAAGACTTGATTGCGACAGGAGTCATCGACCCCACAAAAGTGGTTCGCTCGGAACTCGAAAACGCGGCAAGCGTGGCGACGCTGCTTCTGACCAGCGACGCACTGATCGCAGAAAAGCCGAAACCGGAAAAGACTTCCCGCGGCCACGGCGGAGACTATGACATGTATTAGGTGACGCTATCGGAGGAACGTTGTGTCACTAGAAAAAACAGTTCTAAGTCCGTCTTGTCACATCGATCGTCCGGATTGGGCATCCGCAATACTCGATCGTTTGGTATAGCATGAATTGCTTCAGACTCATCGATGGCACAGCTTATCGATGGCACAGCGTCAAACGGTACATCGTGATCCTTATCGTCGCCGACGATTTTACTGACGCCTTACGACTTGCATTGGCGGTCCCCGGCGTGACGACAAGATCGGATGAACAAGATGACTAATCCTTTGCTGCCGACAAAAATGTTTCTAACTCATGGAGTGGGCGTCCATGGCGAGCGGCTGCAATCCTTTGAGATGGCGTTACGAGACGCAGGCTTGGGACGCTTCAATCTCGTACAGGTTTCGTCGATTTTACCGCCCGGATGTTCGATCATTTCGCGTGCAGAGGGCGAAAAGCTTTTGCAGCCGGGCCAAATCCTGTTTGTCGTCATGGCGCGGAAGGAGTCCAATGAGCCGCATCGGATGCTAGCCTCTTCCGTCGGATTGGCAGTCCCGCGTGACAATAATATGCACGGATACTTGTCGGAACATCACAGCTTTGGGCAACGTGCAAAAGATGCAGGTGATTATGCCGAAGATTTGGCGGCAGCCATGCTCGCTTCGACGCTGGGTGTGGAATTTGATGAGCAACAGTCATGGGACGACAAACGCAAGATTTGGCGAATTTCGGATAAGATCGTGACAACACGAAATGTCACGCAGTCTGCAGTTGTAAAGCCCGACGGTCGCTGGACAACGGCGATTGCCGCAGCTGCCTTCCTGATAGACTGAAGTAGTACACCGACCGACCAACTCCCCGTTTCTTGCACATCCTGGCCAGTCGCGAGGCCTTGCAGTTGGGTTTTAGCATCAGCTCTTCACTGCATCAAACGGTCCCTGTGATTCGTCGTTCTGGGGATTTGCGCTCGTCCCGTTTGGATTCCCGGACCAGTAACGGCAAGTAAGGAATGCCGTTTGCTCTTGTAGCGAGCCAATCCAACCTCTCCTCCATCTTTATCTATTCGGGAGCAATATGATGCAGTTAAAAGATGTAATGACAACACATGTACGAGGGCTTGCGGCACATCAAAGCATTCAGGAAGCAGCAGAATTGATGAGTCGAATGAGCATCGGATCGGTACCAATTTTTCGTGACGGACAGCCGGTCGGAATTGTCACAGATCGTGACATTTCCGTACGCGCCGTTGCTCGCGGGTTCGATTGTCGCCAGAGACATGCAGAAGAAATCATGAGTGAAAACCTTTGCATGCTTCCTGAAAAGACGCCTATCAAAGATGCGGCGCGGGAGATGGAGCAGCGGCAGATCCGACGGGTGTTAGTGACCGGTGCAAACGACGAAGTGGTTGGAATTGTCTCCGTTGGAGATATCGCCGCCAAGTCGAACCAGCAGCACCTTTCCGCAGAGTTAATTGAAAAGGTTTCGGTTCCTTGTGAACCGACGCGAGAATTCGCTTGAACGGTTCTACCGATCAGCGTTTGTGCATTGTGGTATTGAAATGTTGGCCGCCATTGTTTCAGGCGGTCAAAGTAAATGTTGAATATTGAGTTACAAGAAAGAGGAAATTGAGATGACAAACCTACTGTTGAGATCATTCGGTTTTTCAAGTGTCCTGGGCGTCGCGCTGACATCGTTGCCAGGCTGCGGCAAAAGCACAAAGCAACCGGCAACCGAAGCACGGGCAACCGATACAACGTCGGTCGATTCGACTGAAACCCATACGGCAATGAAACCCGCGATCACTGAAGACTCTTCGCCGACTGCATCCACTCCGGAAAAGCCAGTCGGTGACGAGTCCGCTGAAGATCAACCCGCGAAAGATCAGCCCGCACCGGCGCCATGACGCCAAGATAATGGAATCTGTAAAGCCACCGACATTCGCTATGCTTCCGGGGATAATCGAAATGATTCGGACATAACGAATGGCGGTCCTGATTTGCGTCGCAACCAGTATGCTGTCAACGCCTGTCGACGATTGCTGACGAGAAAGCCCAAGTGTCGCGATAACGGCAATGCGGTGGGCTGTCTTGGAGCACGAGCAGGCTGTGTTGGTAACGGTAGTTGAAAAAACCAGCCTCGCGGACAAGTCTGGGTTGAAAACGCATGAAATTCGCATGACGCCCCGACGGTCGTCTGATCTGGGAATTTGGTACGCCGACTAACTGATAAACACGGTACTAAAGATTTCTTGGAATGGCGGAATCCACCAACGGGATCCGTGCGACAAAACCGGTTCGGAAAGATTAGAATGCGCCCGCAGCACAAGAGGGTACTCGGCATACTGGTCATTGAGGATCGGATGGCAAAGAAAAAAACAACGAAACGCAAGACGGCAAGAAAAAAAGCGGCCGACTCAAAATCCAATACGACAGCTCCCGGAAGCAGGGGAGCCAATCGGCCTGCCAAAAGGTCCAGCGCGAAGATGCCGAAACAGAAGAGCGGAGGGGCTTCCAACGCAGCTGTCGTGATCAACTCTGGCAAGCCGGGCTTTCCCATCGTCGGCATTGGTGCATCGGCGGGAGGACTTGAAGCGCTTGATGAATTGCTTGGTCATATGCCAACGAATACCGGGATGGCGTTCGTGGTGGTGACGCATCAGCATCCGGGGCATACGAGTCTGCTGCCGGAACTATTGGGAAAAGAGACCGAGATGCTGGTGGTCGAGGCGACCGACGGTTTGAAGCTCAAGCCGAATCATGTTTACGTTGGACCGCCGGGAGGTAACCTAGCGATTCTCAACGGCGCATTACATCGGATGAATGCTGAGAAGAACAAGTTTCCACCATTACCAATTGATTACTTTTTTCGTTCGCTGGCCGACGACCAACAGGAACGCGCGATCTGCATTGTGCTTTCGGGAACGGGGACGGACGGCACGATTGGTTTGACGGCTATCAAGCGTGAATCAGGCATGGCGATGGCGCAGGAACCGTCATCAGCCAAATACGCCGGTATGCCATCGAGTGCGATCGCCACGGGCCTTGTCGATTACGTGTCGACACCGGCGGAGATGCCGGCGAAATTGGTCGCCTATGTAAAAGGGCCATACCTAGCCGGCGGAGCGGTCGCTGCAGAATTGCCGTCTGTTCCTGCCGAGCCGATGCAGAAGATTTTTGTGTTGCTGCGTAGCCGCACGGGACACGACTTTTCGAGCTACAAGAGCAACACCCTGCGTCGCCGCATTCAGCGGCGGATGAACGTGCATCAGATCAGGAAGCCCGACCAATACGTCCGATTTCTTCAGGAGAATCCACACGAAATCGACATCCTTTTCAAGGAACTGTTGATCAGCGTGACTAACTTCTTTCGCGACGCCGATGCGTGGGAATCGCTTGTCAAATCGCTTCAAGAACTGATCAAATCGCGGCCGGCAAACCATGCGTTCCGGGCCTGGGTCCCCGGATGTGCGACGGGCGAAGAAGCGTTCAGTGCCGCCATCGCTCTCCGCGAGTGCATAGAGAAGGTTGGCCGCCGGATCGACGTGCAAGTCTTTGGGACGGACCTTGATGCCGAAGCGATTGAAGTGGCGCGCATCGGTCAGTATCCCGCGGGGATTGAAGTGGATGTTTCGTCCAAACGATTGGAGCGTTACTTCGTTCATGATGACGGCACCTATCGTATCCACAAAGAAGTTCGCGAAATGGTGATCTTCGCACCGCAAAATGTCATCAAGGATCCGCCGTTCACTAAGCTGGATTTGATTTCCTGCCGAAATCTATTGATCTATTTGAACGCAGATTTGCAAAAAAAGTTGTTGCCAATTTTTCACTACGCGCTCAAGCCGGGCGGATTGCTGTTTCTTGGCCCGTCGGAGACCATCGGACCGTTCACTGATCTGTTCGACACGATCGACAAACGATGGAAGATTTTCCGTCGCAAGGAGAGCGTGACGCCGATTTACGTGTTACCGGAGATTCCTGCGCAGCCGTTGACCGGCGACGAAGGCAATACGGCCGCGTCGACTGGCATGCCGGCGGTGAAAGAGACACATCTTACGATACAAATTGAACGTCTGCTGTTATCGCGATTTACCCCTGCCACCATCGTCGTGAACGACCAAGGTGACATTATTTACATCCACGGCCGAACCGGCATGTATCTTGAGCCGACGCAGGGCCAACCGCGAGCCAACATCCTTTTGATGGCACGCGAAGGTTTGCAAATCGAACTTGCGTCGGCGATGCGACAGTGCGTCGCGACGGGCGTGGACGTTGTGCGCGAGAACGTGCGGGTTAGGACCAATGGCGATTTCACAAATATCAGCCTGACTGTTGCGAAGCTGAGCCATCCGGAAAGTGTGCGCGGGTTGCTGATGGTCACGTTACAGCCAACGACGACGTCCGCACCTGAACCCGACCGCAAGACAAAGAGAAAGCCAACGAATGCTGCGGAGTATGAACGCGTCGATCAATTGGAACGCGAACTTCAATACTTGAAGGAATCACACCAGACGACGCATGAGGAGTTGGAAACCTCGAATGAAGAACTCAAGTCAACCAACGAAGAGCTGCAAAGTACGAACGAAGAACTGCAAAGCACGAACGAAGAATTGGAAACATCGAAAGAGGAGATGCAGTCGCTTAACGAGGAATTGACGACAGTTAACGCCGAATTGCAATCGAAGATCGATGAACTCACTCAGGCCAACGACGACATGCAGAATCTGCTCAACAGCACCGACATTGCTACCGTCTTTTTGGACAACGATTTGAACATCAAGCGGTTCACAGACCAGGCCAAGACGCTCATTTCCCTACGTCAGTCTGACGTTGGACGCCCCATCGTCGAACTGACGTCAAACCTGAAGGCCGATAATTTGGCCGGCGATTGCCGTGCCGTGCTCCAGACCCTGGTCTTCAAGGAAAATGAGGTTAGAACGAACGACGGTGGCAGTTATCTAATGCGTATCATGCCGTATCGCACCGGTGGCAATGTGATCGACGGTCTCGTATTGACGTTCGTCAACATAAAACAACTTCGGCAGCGAAAAAGCAAAGATCTGATCTCCCTTCCAAATTTTGAAAATGTCGTCGAAACGGTACGCGAGCCGCTCGTCATCCTGGACGAGTCGCTGCATGTCGTTTTGGCCAACCGGTCATTCTATCGCGTTTTTCATACGACACCGCGGCAAACCGAGGGCAAGTTGGTCTACGAGCTCGGTACGGGTCAATGGGACGTTCCGAAGCTCCGTGAACTGCTCGAATCGATTCTTCCCAAAAACTCAAAGTTCGAGGATTTCGAAATCGAAGCGGACCTTCCCAGGTTGGGAAAACGGGTGTTCGTCCTCAATGCTCGTCGATTCGAGCAGCCCGAAGGCGTCGCGGACATGATTCTGCTGGCGCTGGAAGACATGACAAACAGAAAGCCGGCAGCGGGCGAGTCCAATGACTAAAAAAAGGGCGCGCGACAACTGCACTTGGACCGGCAATCTCCGTCGCCGAGCGGAGGAGTTGCTTAGCGTCAATCCGGACGACATGCCGACAGTAGGCATTGCGGACGTCCAGGCAATCATCCATGAATTGACGGTTCACCAAATTGAGTTGGAACTTCAAAATGAAGAACTGAGAAAGTCACAAATCGCTCTTGCTGAGGCACGGGATAGGTATGCCGATCTTTATGACTTTGCACCGGTCGGCTACATGACATTGGATCGCCAGGGTGTAATCCTGCAGGCGAATCTGACTGCCGCCACACTTCTTGACAGCTGCCGAAACGAAATGATCGGATCACCGTTCTCTCGATTCTTGTCGCGGGATGATGCCGACCGGCTGTACTTGCATCTGGCGCACTCGCAAGAGTCGGATAGGACGCACAGTTGCGATTTACAACTCGTTAACCAGGGCGAACGGTTGCGCTACGTTCGGTTGGAAAGCACACGAGACCGGAGCTCGAAACTTTCACCTCAGTGGCGTGCGACCCTAAGCGATGTTACCGAGCTCATACTTGCTCGAGACGCCACCGAGCGGAGCCAACGACTGGCCGCTCTCGGAACGATGGCCGCAGGGATCGCCCATGAAATCAACAATCCCCTGTGGATGATCTCGCTGCAAGCGGACGTTGCGCTTTCAGCCAAAGGCAAACCGGAATTCGAGTCGGTTGTTACCGAGTGCCTGCAAAATATCAAGCAACTTGTCGACCGGGGCGGTCGTATCGTTAGCGATACGCTGCGGTGTGCGAAAGGTGAATCCACCGAGAAAAGGATACAGTCGCTTGAACCTTCGCTCCGCCGCGCTTGCGACTTCACACGGTCGCGCGCCTCCACTCGCCAGATTTCGTATTCGTGGGAAATCCCCGAAAACATGCCCAAGGTTTGCATCAACTCCGTCGAAATAGTACAAGTGTTAGTCAACGTGCTTAACAACGCGATCGATGCGTCACCTGCGAAAAGCAGCATCCAACTGGCTGCCGCCTGGGACGCCCTTGAGTTGCGAGTGACTGTTACAGATCGGGGACGCGGGATCGCCGCCGAGGAACACCAGCAAGTCTTCGATCCGTTTTATTCAAGTCGACGCGAGCACGGGGGGACCGGCTTGGGACTGAGTGTTGCTCATCGAATCATGGAAGATCACGACGGTCGGATTGATCTGGTAAGTCAGCTGGGCAGGGGGACCGCTGTCTCACTCTGCTTACCCACTGTGGTGAAAGACAACGCGTGATGCGGCAAACGTGATGGCGAACATTTTAGTCGTTGACGACGAGCGGATTGTCCGTGAATCATTGTTGTCGCTCCTGCACTCGCATGGCCGACATTCTGGGTGGGCCGCGGGCACAGCGGAGGAAGCCCGCGAGATGGCCCAATCCCAATCTTTCGATTTACTTTTGATCGACTGGATGCTGTCCGACAACGTTTGTGGACTTCAAGTTGCAAGCCTGGTTCGTGAGTCAACTCCGTCACTGCCAGTTATTTTCCTGAGCGGTTTAATATCCAGCGATCTTCAGTCACAAGTCGGTTCCTTCCGCAGGTCCTGGTTCCTGTCGAAACCGTGCGATTTTATGGAACTGCTGCGGACCATCGAATTGGCGCTGCAATTGGAGACAACGGGAGGCAACAATGAACCGGAAGTCGTGTGAATGTGAATGTAATGAGAGTGTCCCAAATGGATGAAAGCCACCCGATAAACCAGTCCGGAAGCCTACGCACGCGTGCGGAAGCGTTGCTAAACGCCATGCCGGACGAGATGCCGACGGTTTCAACCAAGGACGTTCAAGCTCTGGTCCATGAGCTGACCGTTTACCAAATGGAGCTCGAGATTCAGAATGAGGATCTCCGCGACGCACAAGTCAGGCTTGCCCACACCCGTGACCGCTACGCCGACCTGTATGAGTTCGCGCCGGTCGGCTACGTCACGCTCAATCGAGACGGATTGATCCTGGAAGCCAACCTGACCGCGGCAACGATGCTTGGCGCTGATCGGCAAAAACTGCTGCAATCGCCGCTCTCAAACTTCATTACCCGCGAATCTCAGGATGCCTGCTACTTGCATCGTCAGCGAGTTTTCTCCAGCGATAGCAAGCAGGTTACCGAGATTGAGATGCTGAAAGTCGATGGCACTCGCCTATTCGCACGACTGGAAAGCATCATCTTTGAGTTCGAAGGCCAGAAAGGCTGTCGGACCGCGATCATCGACGTTACCACGCAAAAACATGCCGAATCAGCACTCCGTGAACTGAATATCAACCTCGATCAGTCGTTGAGCAACCGGACGGCAGAACTTCAAGAAAGCATCGCGAATATCAAGTTGTTCGGAGAAGCGATCGCCCACCTTCGCGAAGGAGTCATGTTTACCAGAGATCTGCATGATTGGCCGGCGCCAAAGATCACGTTTGTTAACAATGCGTTGTGTCGCCTCACCGGCTACACGGCCGACGAACTGATTGGCCACCCACCAAGTATTCTGCACGGCGACGCGACAGCAACCGAAACACTGGACATGATCAAATCCGAGTTGAACGCCGGAAGATCGGCCGCAGCGGAATGGATCAGTTATCGCAAGGATGGTACGCCATATTTCGCCGAAGTGTTTGTCACACCCTTATTCAGCGATGACGGCAAACGCACCAACTTTGTTTCAATCTACCGCGATATCACGAAACGAAAACAGGATCAAGCTGCGCTGCATGAGAGTGAAGAACGGCTGCAGTTGTTCGTCAAGCATGCGCCGGCTGCCCTTGCGATGTTTGATCGAGACATGCATTATCTCGCCGCTAGCCAGCGTTGGTTGACCGACTATGCGATCAATGACGAAGACATCGTTGGCCGTTCGCACTACGAGGTCTTTTCCAATATTCCAGAAGAGTGGAGAGCAGTCCACCGCCGTGGTTTGGCAGGCGAAGTCATACGAAAGGATGAAGATCAATTTGAGTTGCAAGAAGGTGGCAAGCGATGGCTGCGTTGGGAAGTACGTCCCTGGTATCTTCGTGACGGTTCCATAGGTGGAATTATCATCTTTACAGAAGATATCACTAAACTCAAGAAAATCGACATGGCTTTGCACGATCGTGAAGAGCGACTACGTGCGGTGCTCAATACAGCGGCCGACGCGATCATCAACATCGACAAACGCGGAATCATTACCGATGCAAATCCCGCAACCCAACTTTTATTCGGTTACACGCAAAATGAACTCATCGGCCAGAACGTCAAAATCCTGATGCCACAACCCTATCGTGACGAGCACGACGATTACATTGCCCGCTACCTTGCAACCGGACAGCCCCGCATCATCGGTATCGGTCGCGAAGTGATGGGAAGACGTAAGGATGGTTCCACGTTTCCCGTCGACCTGGCCGTTAGCGAGGTTGATCACCTCGGCTTTTTTACGGGAGTTATTCGTGATATCAGCGAACGCAATAAACTGCAGCGAGAAGTCGTTGCGATCGCCGAAGAAGAACAGCAACGTATTGGACAAGATTTGCATGACGGTACCCAGCAGCAACTCGCCGGCCTTGACATGCTTGTGCAAACCTTATTCGAAAGACTCACAACAATAAGTAGCCCACAACATCAAAACTTGGCTGCGTCGAAGCACACCAATCCATCAGGCGATGGCGAAAGCAACTGCGATCTGACCGAGTGCCTGGATATTACCGGCAAGATCCTTAAAGGGATTAGACGCACCAAACACGACGTGCGGGATATCTCGAAAGGCTTGGTTCCGATCAAGCTCGCCCCGGAAGGTTTGATGGATGCCCTTCGCGAGTTGGCATCCCGGACGGAAGAACTCTCCGGCGTTGACTGTGTTTTCAAGTGTGAGCGACCAGTCATGATCGGTGACAGCGCGACGGCCACTCACCTCTATCGGATTGCTCAGGAAGCATTGGCAAATTCTCTCAAACATGCCCATCCGACGAATCTTCTGATCGCCCTGGATTCGGAAAACGGCCAGCCCATCCTGCGAATTGCCGATGACGGAATCGGTATCGATCCGAAGGCCCAGACGAAGCCCCAGAGCACTGGCATGGGCTTCAAAATCATGTCCTACCGCGCAAGCTTGATTGGAGCGAATTTAACGATCACCCCCGTCGAAACAGGAGGCACGTTGATCAGTTGCAAGCTATTTGGCAATGGGCAAAGTCCCGGTAAATAGCGCCGTGCAGCAATCCGTCCCGTAAACATTTCTCTGATCGGCTGCTTGTAATCATTCGCATTTCATTTTCAATCGGGCACAATTGACCGAGATCATTACCGGAGCCGATCAAGCTGAAAGAACGTCAACCGTTTTCGAGCACCCACTGCACTGCAAATCGATTCAATTCTCCGCTGTTACCAAGATTCAGCTTCAGCTTCAATTTCTCACGGTAGGTGTCAATGGTATGGACACTCAGATGCAGGTGCTTGGCGATACAGCCCGTTGTTTTGCCTTCACCGATCAATGTCAACACTTCTAGTTCACGATTCGATAGCGTTCCAATCGGCGATTGTCCGGGAGAAATCATGCCTCCAACTCGACTTCGCAGCACTCGGTCGGTCATCTCCGGACTGAGGTAGGTTCTGCCGCTCAAAACCGTTCGAATGGCACCGAGCAATGTTGTCGATGCGCTCTGTTTGTTCACAAACCCCATCGCTCCCGCTTGAAGAGCCCTTTCCGCATAGACACGCTCTTCATACA
>JAGQPO010000210.1 GCA_020426665.1 Planctomycetales bacterium | reverse complement strand
GTCGTTGAACCCACATTCAAACGCCACCGAAGCGATCGACAAATTAGTTTGTGCCAATTGGTGTTTCGCATGGTTGATCGCCAGTTTTCGCACATGGGCCAACCATGTCGAACCTGTGACGTCATGAAACAGTTTGGTGAAGGCTCGCCGGGAAAGTCCAATTGATGACGCCGCGGCGTCGATCGTAGACGCCTCGTAAAATTCGGTTGCCAAACGTCCAACGTAGTCCAGCATGATTTCTCGGTCGTCCGATGACAGACGTCTTGCCGCGTCTAAATTAGACGAAGATTCACCCAGCTGCATGACCCATTCAACAAGCCGCAGGGCTGATCCGACGAGTGAAATGGGCCGGATTGGGCCGCCGGCGACCTGATGATGTCGCATCCGACGCAACTGGGACGCCACGCGATTGGAAAGATGTGCACTGGCGGGAACCAGCCCAGACCGCAGACCGGTGACCAAACCTGGATCAAAGTCAAACACGCGCGGAGCGATACAACAGATATACAAACTGCTGGCCGCGTCGGGAGCGTCCGTGATTCGATTTGGGGTTCCTGCCGGAACAACGATCAAATCACCTTCCTGGAAGTGATGAATACGGTCCTTGAATTCCAAAACGCCGCGTCCCCGAAGCACATAGACCAGCTTCAAAAACTTGTGCTCACGCCACTCCATCGCAAACTGCGGGGAGTGATGGCTCTCCAATACCAAAACGCCCCAATCCGGAAGGTCTTCCTGGAGTGCATGATCGGTCAGTCTAGGTTTCGTCATTCAAACGTCACGAGGTTTGAAAACATTGCCGGACTTCGGGATGCCCGAATTGCCAATACAGATTTGAACCGATTATCCAAGACGCGAGTCAGGCAATCGTGTAAATTCTTGAAATTAACTCGACTACCATGCCCGAAACGCGACTTATTAGATCATGAGTTCATTCGAATCGATCGATCCGATCAGCATGCTGAGACCGCGCCGGAAAATCACCGGAATCTCCGCCATTTTATTGCCGCTGTACGGTGACGACACGGTGGATTGGCCGGCTTTCGATGCCCACGTGGAAAGAACCTTTGACGCCGGTTTGACACCGGCGATCAACATGGACACTGGTTACGGCCATTTGATCGACCGGGCAACCCGTCGGGAGACTCTGACGCGAACAAAACAAATCGCCGCAGGACGAAGATATGTTGCGGGAGTTTTTGTGGGTGATCATCCCGGAGACGCCTTTGATGCCGATGCCTATCGAACCGGCATCGAGCAAATTCAATCGTTGGCCGGCACCCCGATCTTTTTTCAGTCATACGGGCTGACCAGTGGCGGCGACGACCAGATCGTTGAGAATTATCAAACACTTGCCAGGAGTTGTGATTCGTTTTATGCCTTCGAATTGGGGACCGTGTTCGCCCCCTTTGGAAGCGTCTATTCGTTAGGCGTGTACGAACAAATCATGATGATCGACCAATGTCTTGGCGCAAAACATTCGTCGCTCAGCCGTTCACTTGAGTGGCAGCGATTGGCATTGCGCGATCAAGTCCGGCCGGAGTTCAAAGTGCTGACCGGAAACGATTTGGCCATCGACATGGTGATGTACGGCAGCGATTACTTGCTGGGTCTCAGCACGTTCGCCCCCGACGCCTTCGCAGCACGGGACGCGATGTGGGAGAGTGGCGATGAAGCTTTCTACGAAATGAATGACTTGTTGCAGTACCTTGGCGCTTTCGCGTTCCGGCCGACCGTTCCGGCGTACAAGCACAACGCAGCAATGTTCTTGCACTTGCGCGGCCAAATTTCAACGGATCGGACGTTTCCCGGATCCCCGAAGCGGCCGGAAAGTGATCGCGAAGTCTTGGGCTCCATCGCAAGTGATCTTGATTCGATGCTGCAACGGTATCGCGATGGTGTCGGGTTAACGGCCTAAGTGACGCTTCGGCATATTGTGCCGTAACCTGGTCAGTATCTCCGAATTCTGCATTCATTTCATCATCCCTGAACTCTCCTGATGTCAACTTATCCACGTATTGCAAGCCTAAAAACATTCGACGAATTCCAGTCTCGCATCACGGAACTCGGTTTACAAATCCCAGCCGATCGTGACGTTCAATCTGGTGATGCTGCTCCCTTGGGTGAATCGGCATCTGTCGGCAAATTGCGAATAGGAAACCGGTTTTGCATTCTTCCGATGGAGGGCTGGGACGGGACATGCGACGGAAAACCAACGGAATTGACTCGTCGTCGCTGGATGAACTTTGGGATCAGCGGTGCAAAGTTGATGTGGGGAGGCGAAGCCGTTGCGGTTCGCCATGACGGACGAGCTAACCCGAATCAATTGTGTCTGACCAGTGAGAATCTAAGCGACATAGGCGGGCTACGTGAATTGCTGGTCCAATCACACGAACAGCGATTTGGCAACTCGGATGATTTAGTGGTCGGTTTGCAATTAACGCATTCGGGTCGATATGCGAGGCCGAATCAAAAAAGCAAAGCGGAACCACGAGCCGTCCAGCGCAACCCCGCCCTGGATCGTCGGTTGGGGATCGACGACGACACCGCGATCATTACAGACGATGAACTGAAGTCGTTGATCGATGACTTCGTCGTCGCCGCTGTTCGCGCACAAAAGTTGGGGTTTCAGTTTGTTGATGTCAAACACTGTCACGGATACTTGGGGCACGAGTTATTAAGTGGTGTGGATCGTCCGGGCCAATTCGGAGGTAGCTTTGAGAACCGAACTCGATTCTTGCGAGAAGTCGTTGCGGGTATTCAAGCCGAGGCTCCCGGAATGGAACTCGGTGTTCGGCTTAGCATTTTTGATTTCCTGCCCTATCGAAAGTCCGAATCGGGAGTCGGCGAGCCTGAACCCAACGCCGATCCACGGTTGGTGTTCGGCGCCAATGCAAGTGCCGACGGCGTTGATCTAAGTGAACCGATTCGCTTTGTGGAGTTGATGCAATCGCTGGGCATGAAATTGTTTTGCACTACCGCCGGAAGTCCCTACTACACGCCCCATCTACAGCGTCCCGCGTACTTTCCGCCCAGTGACGGATACCAGCCGCCGGAAGAACCGTTGATCGGAGTGAATCGACAAATCGAAGCGACAGCAGAATTGAAGAAACGTTTTCCGGAGATGTTCGTCGTCGGATCTGGATACACGTATCTTCAAGACTGGTTGCCGAATGTTGCCCAAGCAGTCGTACGCAACGGGCTGGTCGATTCGGTCGGCTTGGGCAGAATGGTGCTGTCGTACCCGGATCTGCCCGCCGACGTATTGGAAGGCAACGTGATGGCTCGTAAACGGGTGTGCCGAACGTTTAGTGATTGTACGACGGCACCTCGAAAGGGGATCATCAGCGGATGTTACCCGCTGGACCCTTTCTACAAGAACATGCCGGAGCGAAAAGTGTTGATGGACCTGAAAAAGGAAGGCTGATCAACTACCGATTATCGTCACGTTATCGGATTGTTGGCCACGATCCGAATATCAAAGTTGGCCCCCGTCACAGCCGACTATTGGGCCTGGCGATTGACCGGTTCTTCAACAACAAGTGATTTTGGAAACGCTGCCGCTTCATTTCCGCCACGTTCCGCCCAACGCTTGTTTTGGCTGTTACCCTTGGGCTGGTTCATCGGTATGTCCATCCCACCGGCTTCGCCGAGCATCGCGTAAAGTTTGTCTTCCATCTCTTTGGCGACCGACTTGTACGCGGGATCGTTGATCAGGTTCTTGATCTCACCAGGGTCGGTCGTCAAGTCATACAATTCGTCGACGTCCCATAGGCCGTAGTAGGTGATGTATTTGAATCGGTCGCCGCGCAATGCAAATTGCGTCGGCGTTTGGGGAAAATTCTTTTCCCAGTAGTAGACGTACAAAAAGTAATCTCGCCACGGCATGTCAGGTTTGTTGGGGATATCCAAGAAACTTTCACCGTCCATGTACTCCGGCGCGTTCAGGCCCGCGGCATGCAAAATCGTCGGTCCGACGTCGATATTGCCGATGACGTTTTCGATTGTCTTGCCGCCTTCAAATAGGTTTGGACACTGCATCATCATTGGAACGCGGATTGACGCCTCATAGGACACGCGTTTGTCGATCAAACCGTGCTCACCCCACATGAAACCGTTGTCGCCCATGTAGATGACAAGTGTGTCGTCGTGAATTCCCATTTCTTTTAACTGCGCAAGCACGCGTCCGACACTGTCATCAACCGCCAGGATCGATTCGCAATACCGTCGGTACAGGTAATCCAATCCTTTGTCACTGTGATACGAAAAATCAATCCCGTGCCAACTGTTTCGTTGGTCACGAACCCATCGCGGAGCATCGTTCTCGGCATTGATATCTTGGCCGCGCGGCAGGAAACTAAGGTCAGCATCGGCGTATCGTCCATCGTGCCGTTTTGCGGGGGTGAAATTGGCATGAACCGCTTTGTGCGAGAGGTATAAAAAGAATGGAGTGCTGCCGTCGCGCGTCTTCAACCAATCCACCGCGTAATCAGTCAACTCGTCTGTGATGTAACCCTTTTGCTTGACGCGTTGGCCATTGACATTCAGCGTGTAATTGGGCCCAGGTGACAGATAGTTGCCCTGGCCACGGAAACTGATCCAATGATTGAACCCCGGGCGCGGGTCGTCGTGGTCGCCGCCCATATGCCACTTGCCAATAAACGCCGTTTCGTATCCGGCACGCTGCAGGTATTGGGGGAAAAATAACGTTCCCTCGGGAACAAGGCGGTTGTTGTCGATCACACGATGCTTATGCGTATACAAACCGGTCAGGATCGAAGCTCGACTGGGTGAGCAAAGACTTGTCGTGACGAATGCGTTCTTCAGGTGGGCACCGTTTTTGGCAAGTGAATCCAGATGCGGAGTTTCCAAAAAAGGGTGTCCCGCAAATCCCATCGCGTCATAACGATGGTCGTCCGTCAAAATAAAAACGACGTTGCGAGGTTTGACGCCGTCTCGTTTCGGAGTTTCAGGCAGGTCAGCGGCTGGTGCGATGTGGCAAATCAACAACATCGCCGCAATCACGCCGCAAAACAGATGGAACATCGGTCGGGACAAGGTGAACATCTCGCGGAAGGCTCCGAAATCGGTGAAAACTGGAACGAATCACCCTATTCTAAACGGAATTGGGACGGCGGGTATTGGGTTCCAGGTTCCAGGTTCCA
>JAGQPO010000209.1 GCA_020426665.1 Planctomycetales bacterium | reverse complement strand
ACTGTTCAGGTGGTCCAACCCGATCGGCCGTTTTTGGTTTCCGATCAAAAACTCCTGATTGTGGGGCAGGTCTTTGAATCCCAGGTAGACGTCCTTCATTTCCGCGGCACTGGGATTGTTGAAGTCGATCGAGATTCGATAAAGCATGTTACCGGGAACATCGCCGGTATACGTCAAACGGATGCGGCGGAAATCCCATCGATCTTCCGGGTCGTCGTTGGGGTTACCGGTTTCCAACTGGTTGATGCCGGCATCACTGTCCAGGAAATTCCAGTTATCCAAGTGAATGCGGCCGTTCAACTTGTAAGCAGGTTTCTTCTTCTTATCGTCGGCTTCGCTTTTCAACTTTTTTTGGTAGTCGTCCCAAGATGACTCCAGATCGTCAACTCGGCCCAGCAATTCTTTGTAGTCCTTCATCGGGACTGTGCCGCCATCACCTGCCTCTCTGGGCGCGGTTTCTCCGTCGCTTTCTGCTAAACCATCATCGTCATACAACGAAGCGGTTTGGAACAATGGTGCCGGGGCGCCCGAAGGAAAACCCAAGTAAGTGTCGTCAGCGCTGGCGGCCGACGTACCAAAGCACGTGGCGAGCGCAAGTGCGAGCGAAAGACGCCGCAACCGCGCAGAAATAGATTTATTCATCGCTTCGTTGTCATCCATGATCAGTTGCGACGAGCGCTTCGTACCGATCCGTCGGTACATCTGTCGCTACCCGCCTTGAAGTCGTCGTGAGCTGTCTTGGGGCTTAAGACAACATCACATTTGTCTCGTTCGACTTTTACGTTCGATGAAGATTTGAAAGAGTCATCAAAAACCGCCGTCGCGGTGTTCCATCGGCATCAATTGAGTTGCCACCGTTGCCATCGAAACATGCGAATCGACTCATCCGTTCCCTACTGATTAACAGAGATACCCGATATTACCGTGCGATCCAACGGTCAACGATGCTTAAACAGTTCGGATTGTTAAGATTCCGTTAAGATCAGGCGTTGCGGTACGCGATGACAACGTACCGACGTGATTCAAGTGCTTCGTCCACGTTTGACTTTGGGGTTGGGACCGTAGCGGTAGTCGTCAAGACTTTCGAGGATTCCCCAGTGCGGTCGAAACTCTTGACGCTTTTCCACTACTCCCAGATTAAATTCGGATCAATGCCCTAGGATCCGATCCAAGCGAAGTACTTAATCAAGCGATCCGATTCAGCGGGATCGACATTATCCAGCGCGATCTTCAGAAGGTCGCCGGCAGCTTTACGACGGTCCTCCGGCGTGACACCGGCGGCATCGAGATCCCGAACCATTGCGTTGTAAACAGTATCGGTGAAAATCGACGCGGGACTTGTGCCTTTCGCGATTGCCCTGAGCGCACCGACGATCGCCGTGTCCTTCAGATCCGTCGTCGTTTCGGCAACCCTGGTTGCCGCGTCTGCCAAAATACCTGCAACATCGATTGTTGAGGCCGCCGTATGGGTCGTGGGTAATGGACCGCCTGATTGGATTCGTTCCGACGTCGCATTGGGACGTCGACGACGACGACGGTCGGCGGCCTTCAGCTTTGACCTTAGGTTCACTGGTTTTGACATGGTAGCGTGCGAAGAAGAGGAGCGGTTCCGAATAAAGGCAGCAGATGAAACATTAATTAAGGCGTAAAGTCTGATCCAGACCCGCCAACGAATTGGTTGATGCTACCTTTTCTTTGATCGTTCCGGGCGATTTGTCGAACGTTCGCGGAAAGTTCCCGCTGCCCCCGACATAAAGCAGCACCAGATTTCTCTGCCCGGGGCATTGCAATAGCGCGACTTCAAAAGGCGTTTCCGAGCCCAACTTGGCGTTATTCCAGCCATCCACCCGGCGGTCGGATCAGCCTTCCGACGGCTAAACGCTGCGGCTTCTGTGGGTTTTTCCGGTGACGATTAGCTGATCCTGGGCGGGTGGGTACGGATTTAGATCCCCTGTGCGGTTCAATGAGCTAGCTTCGAGAAGCCATTTTCGATTCGCCGCTTCCCTTGGTCCGACTCCCGCATGATCCACGTTCAGCATTTGACAAAAACGTACGAGGATCTTCAGCGGGGCAGATTTGTCGCTGTGGACGGGATCTCTTTTACCGTCCGTAAAGGCGAGATCTTTGGGTTACTTGGTCCCAACGGCGCGGGAAAAACGACGGTACTAAGAATTCTGAGCACGGTGCTGGCGCCCACCGAAGGGATTGCGACAGTTGCCGGGTATGACGTCGTCCGGGATTCGGCAGAAGTCCGTCGGCATATTGGATTTGTCAGCAACAACACTGCGATCTATGACCGGATGACCGCATGGGAAATGGTGGAATACTTTGGGCGATTGCACGGGATGAAAGCGTCACGCCTAAAGCTTCGTTTGGAGAACTTGTTTGAGCAGCTGCGGATGAACGATTTCCGCGACGTTCCCGGTGCAAAGATGTCGACGGGGATGAAGCAAAAAGTTTCGATCGCCCGTGCGATGATTCACGATCCGCCGGTGTTGGTTTTTGACGAGGCGACATTGGGTTTGGACGTCTTAGTGGCGCGTAACCTTTTGGGGGTCATTCGTTCGCTTCGCGAAGACGGCAAATGTTTGATCTTTTCAACGCACATCATGAGTGAAGTCGAGCGGCTGTGTGATCGAATTGCGATCATGTATCGCGGCAAAATCTTGGACAACGGAACATTGGAAGAACTTCGTGGCAGGCATCGCGAAGACGACTTTGAAGAATTGTTCTTTGGTCTGCTCAGTCAGCATGAACAAGAAATTCGTGACGGTCGATATCCGGGCGAATCGCCGCTATCGGGGGAATTGGCAGGAGGGCAATTGGCATGAGCGATTTGTCAAAGGCGATTCGCCGCAAGGCCGCCAGCGCGGGCAAGCCTCGAATCGGCGCAGTCTGGTTGATCTATCTGCGGGAGATGCAAGATCAACTTCGCGACCGCCGAACATTGTTCACGATCGCAGTGCTGCCGATCATGTTGTACCCGCTGGTCGGCATGTTGTTATTGCAAATCGCCCAATTCACTAGACAAAATCCGACATCGGTTTGCATCGTTGGAACAGAAAACATCGAAGGGGCGCCACCACTTTTTGACGGCGAATCGTTTGCCCCGTCGCTGATCGACCAGCCCGATGCATTAGAACTGCTGTCGTATCGATGGGACGAATTGTCAGAAGACGGTGGGGTCCACGAAAAGGTGACACAGTGGGTTAGC
>JAGQPO010000208.1 GCA_020426665.1 Planctomycetales bacterium | reverse complement strand
TAGAGATGATTCGGATTGGAGTGCATGAAGATTGGCTGACCGGCCCCGCTGGCAGACAATGTCGCAATTGTCGGCTTTGTCTTCATGTTCTCAATGGAGTCCATTCCAATACACAGGTGCGGCAGGAGCGTCTGCGGCAGAACTTTGCTCAGCTCATAATCGATTGTCGATGCACTGGGCGGCACTCCATCACTTCCACGATAACCGCCAAGGGCGCCAAAGAAGGCGCTGTGCGAGGGACTGGTATGGATCCCGTGCAAGCCGTTGATGATGTGCAGACGATCCTTGTAGGGTTCGAGAGCACTGATGGGTTCTGGAAGAACCGCTTTCGCCAATGAACCACTGCCGGTGATTCCTTTCGGAATACACGTCTTCGGATCGAAGCCCTGGTTCTGCATGAAAAACACAATGCGTTTTGGCGTCTGGCCGCTCGCGGGTGATGCATGAACACGCTGGGGAAAATGCGGGGCACCGAACGCGGCACCGGTGGTGGCTGCAATTCCCTGCAGTAGTTTTCGACGGTTGAGCATGATCGAACTTCCAACGAGTGAATGGTCACTTGGCATGAAACGGTGTCCGAAAGGACTGGATAGACCGTCCCTGCGGTAATCGCTGTTCTATGTAGCACCTTCCGCATGAAGGCGGGCGGCCCTAAGGCAATGCGGAATTGTGAAGGCGGGTCAATGTTTAAGATGCAGGTCGCAACGCCCACATTGTATCATTTCCAGGCGATTTGCGCAAGCTTTTTTATGGCAGTCCTTTACGCCAAAAATCGGTTTCGGCAACCTACGAAAGCTTTGCAGCGACGGGCAAGTCCATCATGCGTTAGGACCGGCATTTTCCTGCCTCCTGGATCGCCAAGCCAGCCTCCCGAAACGCCAAAGACGAACGGTGTGCGGGAAAAATCGTGGTGACGCGATGCGGCGTCGGGCAGCCATCCGGTCCGTCGCCGCGTGACAATTCCCAATTAAACGAGGCTCGCAGGACACCATCAATGCCCGTACGCAAACAAAAAACGACCGAACACCAAAAGACCTGAGCCGATTCAAGCGAGCGTTCGGGCCTCCAACGGACAGAATCGCCAATGCTGCCCGTACGCTCGCGCGATACGGCTCGCATCAAACGATCGTCCTGCTTCTGCCGATCGGGATCGGCGATTCGGTCGAACAAGTAGTTGCATCGATCGTAGAAATAGAAGCCTTGCAGAATTCTCGCGCTTTTCTTCAGACGACGTTCGGCTTCCGGCAGATTCCCGTGCCTCACCTCAAATTGTGCGCACGCCAAAAGGACCGAGTCTCGATTCACGCGGATGACACTCCCAGCAGTTCTGCCACATGCCGTTGCCTGCAGAGTTTGCCCTGGGCTTTCTCGTGACATCCGTGCGGCCGCCAAATTGCGAAGCTCATCGTAAACCAACGGAAGAAGTTCATCCGCCGCGGAAGGATCGCCCTGTTCGATACCGGCCAAGAGTTGGGTTGCGTTTGTCATGGAGAACAGGATAGCGATCTGCGCACCACCGGTCGAATAAGTTGGACCGCAAAAGAAAGTTGGGCCGCAAAAGCGGACTGAAATCAGTTGCGATGCTGTGAACGCGGAATCAGCCTCGGAGAGGCTGACCTACGTGGAAGCGTCGATTTACTCCCCAGGGCCTTGCCACGGTTTCCGACCCGCAAGCCGTTGTGTTTCATCGGAAGAGACATGGGTGATGTCAAAGACGCAGGAGCGACCGTCGAGCCGCAGGTGATAGCGAGTTCCGCCAACCTCGATCGTCACATGCGGCGTGGGGTCAGCAGAGCTTCGATGGTTTCCTCGAATCACGCGCCATCTTGAGCTGCTCATTTGCTGAAGCAGCTGTCGGGCCGCCGGTGATGCAGCCGGACTGGTTGAATTGGCCAGCAGGTCGACTACCGCATCGACCGATGCAAACGCCTCGTTGGGCATCGCTGTCTTGGTAAGTTCTTTTTCCGTGATTCTTTGCTGCCGTGACGATGTGCGGAGTCACTCGCATCTTTACACCGATCTGTCGCGGAATTCTACCTTCGTCAATTCTTTACGCGTCACCGCTTGCATATGCCCGACGAAGCCGTTGCGCATTGCATCTCATCGCTCATTTGTTCGCGCATTGGCGTCACGACGATTGCTCGATCCATCGCCGGTCTTCACCAATGTACCCGACTGGAGAGGCCGCGGGAATTCGAGACTCCCAAATTGGGTCCTGCGTGTCAGGCGTCGGTCTGTATCCCTTCGCATTGGTACTCGATCGTAAGCCGTTGGCAATTGGTAGGCTGTTGTGGGTATCGCGAGGGTCGGTGGCCAAGCTTGGCTACCCTGTTGAGATTGAGTTTGTTAACTTGTCCAACAGGATTGGTATTGCGAAAAAGGATTTTCGTAACTTACAGGCAATGGAAATAAGAATTACCGAGTCAGAGGTTTCGGTTATCGTTTACGCTTAGGAGCTTTCGCGGATGGCATACAGCATATTTGTTACGGCACACGGCGGCCGAGGGGCCGGGACATCCAAAGGTACATATGTGGTCCCTCCAGGAGTGAGCGTGTACTTCTATACCGACGATGCCGTGCTGTTGAAAGGAAACATGGGGATGGCGGTTGAAGATCGCTTGACCACTCCCGCCCTGGACGTGGACCTGGTGAGGGCTCACGTTAAAAATACGCATCAGCCATTTGAGATTATCCCGAACTACACAGCTTACGGCTCGCACGGCGGTGATCCTGCGTTCCAGTTTCAGACAGGCACTTATTACGTCGGTTCAGCTAAAAATGCCGCGCCGGCGCTCGCATTGAATGATGGGCAACAAATGAAATTGGGCGACATCATCGCTGCATTTACCAAGGCGAACAATACTGCCCCAGCCGAAGTTTTCTGGCTTTGCTGCCGCGCCGTTCCGCAGAATTCCAACAACACCGTCGAAGTCTCCGTCGACGCATTTGGGTTGATCGAGAAGGCGTCCGACATGGGATTGCGTCCCAGTCAGGTCGTCGCCAGGGGTGGGCAGTGGCGCTAGCGCCTAGGGTTACTGGACGGACCAGTGATCGATCGTCACGCACAACATAACGTTTTGGATCACGATCAATTAATCGTTCTGAACGTGAATGCGGTGAGTCGTTTTGCAATTCCTGCTCGCCGGTCCGTTTGTTATGCTCGACGCTGCAAGGCGTCAAAACGGCCCAATAGCATGCCGGGTGATGCGTTTTGCAATGCGTCGGGATGACAAAGGTGCTTGATCAGAAAGGGAGTACGACTGTGTCTACGAAATGCGGCGACCTCCTTTGCTTGCATCTGCTGGGTGGGGCCTCAGGTCGGCCGAGTAGGCGACTGCGGTTGATCAGCGGTGTTGCGATCATGATTGTCGCAATTGGAGCCTCGATTTATGTTCCCACGCTCGCATCGGCCCAACAGTCAGCGGTAGCTGATGAATCGGATTTCCGGGTCGCCGTCATCGATGTAGGGGTTGTTTTTAAGAATCTGCCGGCAATCAAGGCGCTCGTCAGTGAGACGAAACGTGCTCGGGAAAAGAACGAGGCTGCACGGAATCAGCAACGAGACACATTGAAACAGGCCGTCGAGCAACTGAGGGCATTGGAACCTGGCACGTCAGAATTTGCCGAACAGGAAGCCTACGTTGCAAAGCTGGATTTGAAGATGCGGTTGCCGACGTGCCAGGGGCACCATGATTTGAGCGACGCCGAAACGACCGTACTTCGCGATAGTTATCAACGAATCATCGATGCGGTCTCCGAAATTGCGGAGCAGCGGAACATCGCTGTGGTGGTTCGAATCGACAGTGGCGGCTCGGGCAGCGGCTCGGGCTTTGGGCAAGGCGATTCGGCCACCCGAACTTCCATGAACCATGTTATCTTTCACGACGAAACAGTTGACATCACTGGCGCCGTGATCCGGCGATTGGAGCAACATTCGAAGTCGCCGCAGGTTGCAACCCCCGGCAGTGAATTCGCGCTTCCAACGATTCACCCCTGAAAGAGCAGTGTGAGTCTTTTCTTGGGACGATTGCTGGTTTGGTTCCCAATACGCCGGACCGTGGTGATCCGTTCAATGTGACAAGTGCCGGCGGTCGTCTGAGACAGGTGGTATTCTGAGACCGGTGGGTTTCGTTGGCGCGATGGATTGCGTACCTGCGATGTACATTTCATCGTTAACGCCAACGGTTGGTATTAAAGTCGTTATCATATCGCAGACGGATACACGCAAAGCACCCATGGTGAAAGAATCGCTCCATGCATGACGATCTTGTTGAATCATCTACCGAACTGATCGAGTATCAAAACGGAGTTTATCGGACCGCGCCGGTGAAGGTTTCAATGTTCTCGCGGATGTTTCCGACGATCAATTTTTATCGAAAGTTTGGTTGGAACGTCTATAGTTCTAGCGTGCTTGCTAGACGCGGGAAATATGGTCGAAGCCAGTGGAGTCGTACGAGCCATGAAGTGCTTCGTGCGATTGAGTCAGTTGGGGTTCACGCCGAAATCCACGGCATCCAATACGTGCGGCGGCTCAAAACGCCTTGCGTGTTTGTCGGAAACCACATGAGTATGTTGGAAACAATGGTGTTGCCGGCCATTATTCAACCGGTCCGCGACGTTACCTTTGTCGTCAAGCAGAGTCTTCTTGATTATCCTGTCTTTCGACACATCGTTCGAACCAGAAATCCCATCGCGGTAACGCGTACCAACCCGCGTGAGGATCTGAAGTCGATGATGAACGGTGGAACGGAGAGGTTAAACAACGGCATTTCGATCGTCGTGTTTCCACAGACGACGCGATCTTCAACGTTTGATCCTTCGCAATTCAATTCGATTGGGATTAAGCTTGCTCTTCGGGCCAAGGTCCCGGTGATCCCCATCGCGCTTCAGACCGACGCCTGGGGTAATGGGAAGTGGTTCAAAGATTTTGGGCGAATCGATACCGGAAAAACGGTTCGTTTCGAATTTGGTGAACCGGTATTGATTCAAGGACGAGGCGAACAGCAGCACGACCAGATTATCGAATTCATTCAACAAAAGCTGAATCAGTGGAACGCCGAGGAGTCATCGTGACATTAAGATCGACAGGGAATCCCAAGCATGTGAGAGGAACAAACGTAATCGCGCTGATGCGAGTAGCGGCCATTGCGTTCGTTTTTTCGACACTATTTAGTGTTGGTCACTTGCGTGCAGACGACGCGCCGCGAGACCCACAGATCACCGTTGACCAACCCGGCGTTAGTTTAACGTTGGTTGCGGAGCATCCCGATTTGGTGACGCCGACGGGAATAGACGTCGACGATGACGGACAAATCTGGGTTGTGGCGACGCACACTCATTTTCGCCCGGACGACTATGTCGGCCCCGAGCATGATGAGGTTTTGGTGTTTGCTGACCGCGATGGTGACGGCCGTGCCGAAGATCGACGCGTCTTTTACAACCAAACCGACGCAACGATGGATTTGGAACTTGGCCCCGACGGTTGGGTCTACCTGGCCGAGCGCGACCGCATTCTTCGCATCAAAGATTCCGACGGCGACGGAAAAGCAGACCTGGTCGAAAACATTGCGGTCCTTGTTACCGAAGCGGATTATCCGCACAACGGGCTTGAAGGACTCGCCTGGCATCCCAACGGTGATCTGATCTTTGCAATCGGCGAAAATTTTGCCAAGCCATGGACTCTGACCGGGACCGACCAGGCAAGTGTTTCCGGAACGGGCGAGGGAGGGATCTTTCGCTGTACGCCCGACGGCACAAATTTGCGAAGGTTCGCGCGAGGATTCTGGAATCCATTCGGCATTTGCGTTCGCGATGATGGCGAGATCTTTGCCGCCGAAAACGATCCGGGAGAGCGTCCGCCGTGCAGGTTGTTGCATATCGTCGAGGCGGGTGATTACGGTTACCAGCGAAACTATGGCGCCGAGGCGCATCATCCGTTTGTGGGTTGGAACGGCGAATTGCGCGGTACGTTACCAATGATTCATCCGTCCGGCGAGGCTCCGTGTGGCGTACAACCGCTCGGCCGGGGATTGCTTGTTCCATCATGGAGCGATCATCGTATCGATTTCTTTTTGCTGCACCGAAAAGGTGCCAGTTTTGCAGCTGACAGAATCAAATTGCTTCACGGCAGTCGATACTTTCGTCCGAGCTGCATTGCCAGTGTTGTCGGAGGCGAAGGCGGCGACAATCCGACTCGCACTTGGTACCTGTGTGATTGGGTCGACGGCCGATACCAGGCGCACGGTTATGGCCGACTTTGGAAGCTTGATATCGACCTTGCGTTGGCGTCGTGGACAGGCCCGATGGAACCAGAACCGTTAACAGAAAACGGGCTGCTAGCGCGTGATTTAGTTCGACCGGAAAGCCACATCGAACGCGCCCGATTGTTGCAATTGGCAAAGGAAGACGATCCATTCCTGGTCCATGCAGCACTTGAAGCATTAGCAAAGGACGCAGCGAGTTGGAAGCAGGACGAAATCAGAACGTGGCCGACAGCAGACCGCGTGCTGGCCGTGTTGGCGCTCAGACGTACCGACAGGTCATCTGTCGATTGGACTAATGGTTTGCTTTCGGACGAATCAGCCGACGTCCAATTCGAAGCGTTACGTTGGATTGCTGACGCAGGCCTTACGGCACTGCGGCCGGAGGTCGAAAAATTTCTTGGTCGCAGCGATCTAGATTACAAGTGTTTCGAAGCCGCAATTGCAACGCTTAACACGCTGGACGGAAAACCGGACGCCGGAATTCGCAATCCAGAGATGTTGTTGGCGCGCGTCAATGACACGAACAGTTCGCCTCGATTGCGTGCTTTTGCACTCCGATTGTTGCCGATTCAACCTCGCGTTGCATCGGACTTCGACAATCAACCGGAACTTCGTTTTCCGAAAGGGCTGACAATCGAATTATTGAAACAGTTGCTGGAGTTGGGAGATGAAACGCTGGCGATGGAGGTGGTGCGGACCCTGTCCGGCAGTGCCCGCATCTCACAAGCGGTGTTGCAGAGAGTTGCCCTTGATCGATCGCAAAGCGAATCCTTGCGCGCCGAAGCGGCGGCCGGATTGGCGTCGATCGCCGACGATCAGATTGATTTGCTATTGCGTCTTGCAACGGACGATTCTGCACAGGTGCGCGAAGAATCAATTCGTAATTTGCGCGGCGCTGTTTTGACGCCGCAACAGTCCGGCGAACTGACTAGAGTTGCCGAACAGTTTCCCGGATCGAGTGATTTAGTGCAGGCGGTACTTGATCCAAAATCCTTGTCGGCGTCTCGACCAAAGGTCACTGACACGGATGCTTGGTTGGCAGCAATCGAGGCGATTTCGATTCCCGCGAATCCAGATGCCGGACGGCGACTTTTTCATCACGCCAAAGTCTCGCAGTGTTCAAATTGCCATCGTCATGGCGGCCGAGGGAATGTGGTCGGACCGGATTTGAGCGGACTGTCCGCGTCGATGAAGTTGGATAAGTCGATCGCCGACGTGTCGCAGGGGGGTGACGGGCGCCGCAACCGTCGATGGTTGCTGCAGTCGATTCTTGAACCGAGTCGGCAGATGGCGCCGGAATACCAGCCGCGAACGATCCTTTTGAAGGACGGCGAAGTTTTTACGGGAATTCGGTTACGGTCATCAACGAAAGAAGCGATGCGAGATTCAAAGGGGCAAAATCGAACGTTTGACCGAGATGAAATCGAATCGATGGTCGACTCCGACGTGTCCTTTATGCCGACCGGACTCGTTGATTCGTTGACGATACGAGAAGTCCGCGATTTACTCGCGTTTTTGGAAAGCGGCGGAGATTGATTCCCATCAGTTTGACGGCGCCGATGAATGCATACATGTATAATGTACGTTGACGCGAGCAGCATCCGAGTGCTTCAGCAAGATCGAATTTCGGGGGTACGACAGACTTCCAGTCCGTCGATAGCGACGTTTTTCGAC
>JAGQPO010000207.1 GCA_020426665.1 Planctomycetales bacterium | reverse complement strand
CCCCAACATAATCGACTTGACTGATCTTCGCCCGAACGTAACATCCCCGGCCGGCAACCCACCGTTCGACGACACCTACGGCCGGATCAGCAGTGCAGCCGAATCGGTTGCGAAGATCAGTGCACTTGAAAGTGAAATCGGTGTCAAGAAAGACTTGATGCGACTTACCCGCGATGACACCTCGGTTAAGGATTCGATTCGGTCAGTAGAGCAACAGATCTCCTTGGAGAAACTGAAGCTGGAATTGGTAAAGGACTACCTGACGGACGAAATCAAACAACTTGAAACGGATCTTCAGGCAAAGCTCGCGGCACTACGGAAGGCCGACGAAGACGTTGCCAGGTTAGAACGTCTGTTCAAATCAGGCGCTTTGACGTCAAGCGAGCTTGCATCGGGGCAACTGCAACTAGTGGAGAAGGAAGCGGAGGTACAGAAAGCGATGCAAACGCGTGAGCGATACCAAAAGACTTTGGCCCGATGGAACGAAATCGTCGGCGAGACGCTGGACGACCAAAAATCAAAATAACGTGTAGATGAACGGAGCAGCCGGTGAGGTGGTCAGGAACGCCAGTCCAACCAACAACAACAGCACGACGATGATCGGCGTCAACCACCACTTCTTGTTGTAACGCAAGAACCAGACGAACTCTCGCAAGATCCCCGGATCAGATCCCTCGGCCATCGATCCAAATGACGAATCGTTGTTGACGTCGTTGTGACTGTTGCCGTCGCCGTTGTCGGATAAATCGTCAGGCATGTCGGTCGCTAAAACGTTTTGAAATAAGAATCTGGACTCGAAGCCGATTCGTGGGGTTGCCAGTTGGTCACCGCATCCGAGCTAGTGACACGAATCGACTTTCCGCGGGCACGGTACCAAAGTGCGATCGGTGTTAACACCATATAATAGACGATCGCGAGAACCAACAATGTCATGATCCACTGGATCGGAAAGGTTATCGCCCGGAAAGTGCGAATCAACCAGGGCTGGGTCGAAGGGATGAAATAGTACACCCCCGCCATGCCCGCCGCACCACCAACGATTGAGCCCGACAAGACGGCCGACGAAAACGCCCGCCATGTGATCCACGATATCATCAACAACGCCGACGAAATGGCGAACCCAAAATAGCGCTGCTGTGATTGAGTTGGAGTTTTCAAGGTCTCGATTCCATTGGCGTCAGCAAGTTTTCGAACTCAGGTGAAGTTGCGAATCCGTCGGAAAGTCACGTCGCCGAGTCTCTCCGAGACTCGAAAGAACCGCTGTGTCGCAGGCATCAGCCTGGGAGAGGCTGACCTACGTGGTGGCGACTGGCGGGAAGTGTCACTATTTTGCACCATTATTCTGCCGCTCCTTCAACAACAAACAATCTTCGATCACCAGCGCATCCATCCGCGTTTTCATGAAACATCGATACGCGTCGGCTGGTGATCCAACAATCGGTTCGCCCCGGACGTTGAAACTGGTGTTGATCAACACTGGGCAGCCGGTTTGCCGGTGGAATTCGTTTAGTAACGCCGCAAATCGTGGATTCGCCTGGTCGTCGACGGTTTGCACGCGCGCCGAACCGTCGACATGGGTGACCGCCGGTAACGCGTCGCCCTTTGTTTGACAAACAAGCAACATGTACGGACTGGTTTGTTCCGCTCCGATCCCAAAATACTCCGTCGCGTGCCCTGCCAGGACTGCGGGTGCGAAGGGCCGAAACGACTCACGAAACTTGATTTTCAAGTTCATCGTCGACTGCATGTCCGGGCGACGTGGATCGCCAAGGATGCTGCGATTGCCCAACGCCCGGGGACCAAATTCCGCACGCCCGGAAAACCGACCGACGACCTTCCCATCGGCAAGAAGAGCCGCGGTTTTTTGATCCAGCTCCTGTGTGTCGGCATACGAATCATAAACCGCACCACAACTGCCCATCACTTCGCGCACTTCCTGTGGCGAATACTGCGGCCCCAGTAAGCTGCCTCGTTGTGAATCAGGCTGGCATGGGTCACGCAAATTTCCGATCAATTGGTACCAAATCAGCTGCGCAACCCCCAAGGCACCTCCCGCGTCACCGGCGGCAGGTTGAATCCAAACCCTGTCGAACGGGCCTTCACGCAACAGTCGTCCGTTGGCGACACAATTCAGAGCAACGCCGCCAGCCAAACAGAGATTCTTTGCCTTTGTTTTTTCGTGTAAATGAACTGCCGAACGCAACACGATTTCTTCCGTCACGACTTGGATCGATGCAGCCAAATCTTGATCCAATGGTTCGATCGAGCTGTCCATCTCGCGCGGCCCGCGCCCAAACAATCGATGAAACCTGGGCGTCGTCATTGTCAAGCTCTGACAGTACCCGAAGTAATCCATATTCAATTCAAAAGAGCCATCGTCGTGGATTTTTACCAACCGCTCTTTGATCAACGACGCGTATTTCGGCTGTCCATACGGTGCCAATCCCATCAACTTGTATTCACCCGAATTGACACGAAATCCGCAGTAATATGTGAAAGCCGAATACAACAAACCGATTGAATGGGGAAATCGAATCTCGTCGGTCAATTCGATCTTGTTGCCACGCCCAATGCCCATCGTTGACGTTGCCCATTCCCCAACACCATCCATCGTCAAAATCGCGGCCTCGTCAAACGGCGAAGGAAAGAATGCACTGGCAGCATGTGATTGATGGTGATGACAAAACACGATGCGTCGCCGATACAGATTATCCAGCCCACGGCGGATTTCTCGGCGCAAATGCAACTTTTCGGTCACCCAATTCGGCATCGCTTTCCAAAACGAACGGAACCCAATCGGCGCGTATGAGAGGTACGTTTCAAGCAAGCGGTCAAACTTCAACAGCGGCTTTTCGTAGAAACCCACGTAATCCAAGTCGGCCGCGGAGATCCCGGCTCGCCGCAGGCAAAAATCGACCGCCGCGGTCGGAAAGTCCGCGTCGTGTTTCTTTCTTGAAAAACGTTCCTCTTGCGCGGCTGCCACGATTTCTCCGTCGACCATCAGCACCGCGGCGGAGTCGTGATAGTAGGCTGACAGTCCCAGGATTGCCGTCATGCAACTGACTCGGCGGCAAAATTGACGAAGCGGATCGGCGGCAATTGGTCTGCCAGAGTCAATAAGGCGCGATCGATGACGCCTTCATCGGCCAATTCGGCCAGCGACTTCGTTTCATCGACATCACAAGACTTCAACAAGACCAACTCATCGGCGTCCACCAAAATCGCCAGCCATCCGGCGATCGCATCGGTCGTGGTCGTCCAGTCCTCGGGCAACGGAGACGACAGCCCAGCGCGATAAAAACTGTTTACATCAATCAAGTGCTTCGCTGAGTCCTGCGAACCGTCCGGGGCCGTGACATCACGCGGTTGCCGGGTCTGTTGAAGTTGTCTCGTTAGATCCGAGAATTGATCGGGAGTCGCATGCAATTGCCAATCATCAAGTTGTCGACCGAGCCAGTGGAAGGTGAACTGTAACAGGCCGACACATTGCCAGTGCAGCCAAGCGGGGTCGCATGCAAAGGTTGCATCCAGTCGGCGGACCGCATCGATCATTTCACCGCCGCCGACGATCGCCAACGTCTCCGCAGACGTCTGCTGACACAGCCAATTTTGCAGATTGCAGACCAGGTCATTCTGCCGCAACAGGCTGCCGCCAATTTTGATCACGCGTCGCATTGAAACCAAGAAACACAAGTGTTTGCAAAGTGCACAGCCTACTAAACGATGTGTATTGTGCTGCCAATGTTATTGTTCATGGCCGCCAGCCAAACCATCCCAGTTGCAATAATTTCCCTTGGGCGTTTCCCAAGGCGATAGTTGTAAGGGTTTCAGCAATCGCTGGTGTCTTGCTTTAGTACGGATATTGCACGCGAAACGCGCCAATTCGATTTAAATTAAATACTTACGCTCAACGGCTTTGGTCCGCGTGATCTGGCGAGGGTCACGTGCATGGTGTGTTGCGCGACCAAACGCACGCCCACGTTGCATCAACAGCCTTGCCACGGCGTATGCCGGTGCGGATCGGGAAACGTCCACACCGAAACATTCGACCAGGCTGACGACCTGGCATTCGCCACCAACAGGCAGCAAATCGCCGCAATGACCGGACAAGATGATCGGACTCGTGGCAGCGAGACCGTACGTGTTTTTCAATCGATCCAATGTGTTTCCGATCATCGCTCGAGCGACGTCATGAACCTGATTGGCAAGCATTTTCGCCTCGTCCATCGTGACCGATCGGTGGTCCAATCCGATCATTCGGGCGATTCGATTTCTCGCGTGGAATGCATCTCGGGGTTTGCCGTCGGCCGTCCGACAGTCCGACGCATCGGCATCCACAAACCCGATCAATAAACGGACATCCTGCATGGTCGCGAACACTTCACGCATCACCGGGACGTCCTGATTTCGATAACGCAACGCATGGACCAGGGCACAAACCGGCGTACGGTCTCCGCCCAAATAAACAAGCGAACCCTCGGCCAGCCGATCAAAATCGGTACGGCTATTGGTCAACACCGACCCGCCGCGCAGAGGGACCAAATCGGACGTCGTCGAACCGATATCCACCAACAATCCTCCGTCGGGGATTCGCGACTTGAATTCATCGGCAACGAAACTTGCCAAAGCATGCCAATTGGACGCGGCAATCTCATCGACATTCTGCCGCGCAGATTGCGCCGAATGAAACCGGCCATCCACACCATAGAAATTAGGCTCCGGCAATCCGCGTTTTCGCGACGCTCGGCAAAGTTGATCAACGATGTGATCGACACCAATGGCCCGATCAAGAAAACAGTCCGCTAGTTCACCCGTCATCGTCGCCGCGATGTGATTCACGTCGTGAAATGATTGAAGGTCACTTGCCAGTTGGACAGCAAGATCGTCCGGTTTCAACCACAGCGGAAACTCCACCGAACGTGTTCTGCCTGTGGTGTCGGCGTACTTTAAATTGGCGCCGCCGATATCGACCCCGAGCGTGATTTCAGTGGCCAAGACAAGTCACCCTGGTGCTTACGAACCGGCGACTTCGGGAGTTGTTACGAACACTTCTCCGTCGGGCGTCCAGCGAACGGAGTTGACGCTGGCTTTACAGCTGACGGGTCCTGTTTCGATGTCGAACAACCTGGCGGCTAAATTGCCGTGAATCATTTCGCGCAATCCGACATAGGAAGTCGTCAGCCGCGGATTAATTTCGATCACACAATCTTGGCTGGGTGTGTCACCCAGGATCAGATCCAATCCGACGAACCCTCGTGCGGTCGGCGGCATGGCCGCGATCGCGCGGGCCGCCAGCGCGGTTGCACGGCGTTGTGCTTTATTATTCAACGGACCACATCCACCGACATACTGACCAAGGGAATCACTGATCTCTTGCGAAACGGCGGGCAAGAACGTTTGGCTGTTACCCGATGTGATTAACGAGACCGAAATACTCTGGCCCGGCACAAAACCTTGCATGATGGTTTTAGCCGATAGCGCTTTACGTGCTTCGCGGAAATCTTTAAACGTTTCGATCGCTTGGGTTCCGCAACCGTCTCGCGGCTTGACAACAAACCGATCAAACCCGGCAACAACGCCGACCATACGTTCGTCTCCGACGGCGATGTAGGGTGGGTGGGCGACGCCGGAACTGTGCAACACTTGGGCGGTCAACAATTTGTCGCTGGCGACTCGCAAAAAATCGCCGCTTCCGGCAACCACGTCGACGCCACCGCTGCGAAGCATCGCGACCCCTTTGGCAAGTTCGCCGTCGCTTTCCGGGGCGATGATCAGTGCCGAATCACACTCTTTTGCCGCGGCGACCCACTGAGCCCACAGCGGGCGTTGGGGATCGAAGGAGACTTGTTGATGACAATCCAATGAAATCTGGAACCGGTCCTCCAGAATCACGGTCGTCTGGGCGAAAGCCGATAGATCTTCGACCACGGCGCGAAGCATCGCTTCGCCCTCTTGTTTCAATTCAGAAGGCAACTGGTCGACAGGATGGTCCGCAAATCCGCCCCCGCAGAAATATTCCCCGA
>JAGQPO010000206.1 GCA_020426665.1 Planctomycetales bacterium | reverse complement strand
CCCTCGCTCACGCGTTCGGGTTGTGGTATGTGGCTGCCGCCCTTTCGTCGATTGCGCTACGGCCGTTCGGCATCTCGCCCATCGCTGCCCGCCGTCGGCCAACAACTTCGGCGGCTACTGTTAACAAAACGACCTGCGACTTAGCTAAAATAGGAGTCTGCTTTATGAACCCACCAAGACCTTCGCCCCACCGGTTCCAAAATGAAACGAAGAGCGTTTTTAAGAAACTCCACTGCCCTGTCCGCCGCCGCATTGACCACTGGGGTTTGGAGTGAATCCAAAGCCGCCGATTCTCTGTCGGCCAATGAAAAGTTAAAGGTCTTGTGCGTGGGCACCGCCAACCGCGCGGGCGCTAACGTTGACGGAGTAAAGAGCGAAGACATCGTCGGGTTATGCGATATCGATTCGAAGTATCTGGCAAAGGCATCAGCAAGTTTTCCCTCGGCGAAGACCTATCGCGATTATCGAGAAATGATCGCGGACCAGGCCGACAAGGCGGACGCAATTGTTATCGCAACGGCGGATCACAATCACGCGCCGGCTGCAATTCGTGGGATCAACGCAGGACTTCATTGTTATTGTGAAAAGCCTTTGACGCATACCGTTCACGAAGCACGCGTGATCGCAGAAGCTGCCAAACGCAAGGGTGTCGCGACCCAGATGGGAACCCAAATTCATGCGGGCAATAACTATCGGCGGGTTGTCGAAATCATTCGTGCCGGAACGATAGGCGACGTCTCGGAGGTCCACGTGTGGGTCGGCAAGGGCTGGGGAGGCGGCGATCGGCCTGAGAGTGGTGATCCCGTTCCCGATCACTTGGATTGGGATCTTTGGTTAGGACCGGCACCGGTTCGCCCCTATAAAGATGGGCGTTATCACCCGGCCAACTGGCGACGGTGGTGGGACTTTGGCCAGGGAACGCTCGGCGACATGGGGTGCCACTACATGGATTTGCCCTTCTGGGCTCTGGAACTGCGGCATCCGACCAGCGTGGCCGCCGAAGGCCCGGAGGTCCATCCGGAAACGTGCCCCTTGGGATTAACGGTCCATTACGAATACCCGGCGCGCGGCAAACAAGTCCCGGTCAAGTTGACTTGGTATGACGGAAATCAAATCCCCAAAGAAGTTGCCGGAGAGAAGGTTCCCGGCAACGGTGTGATGTTCGTCGGCAGCGAGGGAAAGATGTTTGCCGATTACGGAAGTTATCGCCTTTACCCCGAAGACCAATTCAAAACGTTCGAGCCGCCCGCGCCTTCGATCCCAAATTCAATTGGGCATCACCAGGAATGGATTCATGCCTGTAAAACCGGCGATCCGACAACGTGTAATTTTGATTATTCCGGTGCGCTGACCGAGTCGGTGTTGCTTGGCAACGTCGCGTTTCGAACCGGCAAGACACTGCAGTGGGACGGCGAAAAATTACGGGCAACCAATTGCCCTGAAGCAGACGCCTTGATTCAAAAACAGTATCGTTCCGGTTGGGAAGTGACTCCCGACCAAACCGTTTAACCACGTACCCGAGTCGACATGCGAACTTTATCCTCTTTTGCCTTGGTAACCATCGTCGTGTTTGCATTGGTTTGTGAGACGTATGGTGACGAGGGCATGTATTTGTTTAACGATCTGCCGAAAAGCCAATTGAAGTCGCGGTACGGATTTGAACCGAGCGAGGCTTGGGCGGATAACCTGCGGTTATCCTCCGTGCGATTCAACAGTGGCGGTTCGGGATCTTTCATCTCCAGCGATGGATTGGTTTTGACGAACCATCATGTCGCCAGTGATACGTTGCACAAACTGAGCACTGAAGATCGAAATCTGATCGATCAAGGTTATTTGGCCGCGACGACCGCCGACGAATTGAAGGCACCCGACCTGGAACTCAATCAGTTGGTGTCGATCGAAGACGTAACCGATCGGGTGGAGGCGGCGGTGGCAAAAGACGCTTCGGTTGCTGATGCGACCAAACAGCGTCGTGCGGTGATTGCCGAGATCGAAAAGGAATCTCAGGACAAAACTGGATTCCGCAGTGATGTCGTGACGCTGTTCGGCGGGGCAAAATACCACCTGTATCGTTACAAGAAATACACGGATGTTCGATTGGTTTGGGCACCGGAGACGGCGGCGGCCTTCTTTGGCGGCGATGCCGACAATTTCGAGTATCCACGGTACTGCCTAGACGCAACGATTATGCGTGTTTATGAAGATGGTAAACCCGCCAAGTTGAAAAACTTTCTGCGTTGGAGTGACAAAGGTGTCTCCGAAGGCGAACTCGTTTTCGTTAGCGGAAACCCCGGCAGGACGCAGCGAATTTTTACCGTCGATGCGTTGAAGTATCTTCGTGATACACGAATGCCCTACGTGTTGGACTACCTGCGTCGCAAAGAGGTGACGTTGCAGCAGTTCGGATTGGCCGGTGCCGAAGCGACACGACGCGCCCGCGATGAATTGTTTGGTGTTCAAAACGGCCGAAAAGCGTACACGGGAATGTTGGCAGGACTACAGGATCCAAAAACAATCGCAACCAAGCAGCAGCGCGAAGAAAAACTGCTCGCGGTCATTAAGGCGGATCCGGCGCTGGCCGATGCTGCAAAAGCGTTTGACGAAATCACGTCCGTGCAATCGGAAAAGAAAGATTTGATCGGGCAAACGGTCTCTTTGCGATCACGATTGTTCGATCTTGCGTTGACTTCGGTCTTGAGGGCTGCCGAAGACGAAAAGCCGAACGGCCAACGGTTGCGCGAGTTCACCGAAACCGGTCGCGAGTCTTTGGTCCAGGATTTACTGAGCGAAGCTCCCGTGTATCGGGATCTGGAACGCGTCAAGTTGGCCGATGAACTGGCAAGACTGGTCGAACATCGTGGCGGCGACGATCAATTGGTTGCCGAAGTCTTGGCAGGCAAAGGTCCGCGGGAACGAGCCGCGGAATTGATCGATGGAACAAAGCTGGATGACATCAGCGTTCGAAAGCGTTATCTGGAGGGCAGTCTGGACGACATTCAAAAATCAGACGACGCGATGATAGGCTTGGCGCGTTTGTTGGAACCGGAATATCGACGGCTCCGTACGATCAACGAAGAATTGGATGAGCGCGAGCGACAAGCGTACGCCAAGGTCACCGAAGTCGTCAGTCGGATGCAAGGTGATTCGGGATACCCGGACGCAACGTTTACGTTGCGTTTGGCGTTCGGCCAGGTCAAGAGTTACCAGCAAGACGGCAAGACCGTTTCTTTTGCAACCAACTTTGGCGGTGCGTTCGAGCACGAGGCCAAGCATGCCGGGCAAACCGATTTCGATTTGCCCAAGTCGTACGCGGCAGCGAAGGAGGCCCTCGATTTGTCGACCCAAATGAATTTCGTCTGCACCGCGGATATCATCGGCGGTAACAGCGGATCGCCTGTGGTCAACCGCTCGGGCGAATTGGTGGGGCTGATTTTCGATGGGAACATTCAAAGTTTGACCAGCGATTACCTGTACACCGATCAACAGGCACGCGCCGTCAGCGTCTCCGGTGTTGGGATCCTGGAAGCGCTTCGAAAGATTTATGGAGCCGAATCGTTGGCCGATTCTATCGGGAAATAATTCGAAAATCTTCTCGCTAATCGCCACCACGTAGGTCAGCCTCTCCGAGGCTGATGCCGGTGACGGTATTCACAGGCGGTAAGCGGAAACAGTGACAGCCCAGGATGTGCAAGTGTGCTGTTCGCCCTGTCGCCTGCCCGGTGATCCGATCACTCGCTTAACAAAACTCGCGTGTTGTCGCGTCTGTCGATCAACCCGCGAAGTTTGGCGACGTCGATGCCCAGTTTTTGGCTGATCAGCAATTCGGGACGATCGATTTCTTTGGTTGTTTCTTTTTTCAACCAGGCGTTCAGCAATTCGAAGCCACGTTGCTCGCGCTGCTGACTGGTGGACGATGTCACGACGTCCAATTCAAACTTCTCCGTTCCGGGAAGGGAGCGAATTGTCCGGCGGGCGATCAATCGAATCGCCTCATATTCATCGTCCAACAGTGCTGCCAGGAACGGCAGTTGCCAGTCGTCGCCCGACGCTTGTTGTGCGTCTTTCCATCCCATGTGCCAGGCGCTGATGGCACGCTCGGCCGCGTTCCCTTTGAGTAACCAAATCAACGACGCCGCGATTTCTTTTTCCTCGTCGGTCAGTTCTGGTGGTTCAATGCCATACCACTGTTCCAAGTGGTTTGCCGACCATTGCATTGTCTGATCGAGATGACATAAATTGCAAGCGTTGGGACGCTGGTTGTCGCGATCCCTGGCGACATTCGGGCTGCTGATCTGGTGGTTGCGTATGGACTTCAATAATCCGTACGCGGTGTGGGGCATGTGACAGTTGTAACATTTTGACCCTGTCGATTCGGCGGCGTGGTGGGTGTGTGATGTTCCATACTGTTCACCCTGGTGGCACTGCGTGCACGCATGATTCCCGGTCGCCAGAGCGTTCAGTTGGTCGTTGGCCCACTCGTCAAGCGATCGATTGTCCGAGTTTGATTTATGCAGTTTGTGGCACGACAGACAGGTCATCTCGCCGTCGATGTAACAACTCGATTCGATCAAGCCGTTGTATTCACGCCCCGAGACGCGAATCATTCCGTCCGGGTAATAGGTTTCGTTCAACAGTGTTTCCAAATCCGGATAGTCCAACGCTTCCATTGTCCGTTTGTGTTCCGGTGCGTCGCGCCGCCAAACCGCATGGGTTTTTGACAGATCTTTGCCGGGGCGATAGTCGTGCCCGTTTTCTTCGAAGGATTCGTCGATCGCCAGGACATCCGAAACCGAATGGCATTGGCCGCACACCTGAGCCGATCTCTCTTTGGTCAGACTCGCGGGGTTGACGATCGGGTCAGTTTGATTTGATCCACCGTCGGTGCCAGAGGTTGAGTCTTTTGCGACGGAGTCGGACGAGAGATTTCGGTGGTACTGCAGGTGGTCACTGCCTGGGCCATGACAGGCTTCGCAGGAGATTCCAAATTCGCCGACGTGTGTGTCCCACTCTCCCGAGGCGAGACGGCGTTCTTTTCGATTCGTTGAATGGCAACTGCTGCAGGTCTCATTCCAGCGGCCCATTTCAAAGGATGGGCCGTGGTGTGGCGGGACCAGAAAGGCGGACTCACGAGGGACCCATTCCTGGGAATCTCGGAGGTACACCAAAGGCAGCATGCCAACCAGGCGACGTTTGCCAGTCGCGAACCAATACACTTGCATGTGGTGAGAGCCCGTCGTCAGTACGATCGGTGCAGTGAACCGTTTGGTCGCGTCGTGCTCGTCAGGCATGTCGACGTAAAAGATGCCGTCCTTGTTATAAAAACGGTATTGCCGCCCTTGGTTGACAATGGTCACGTCATTGAAATCGCCGATCACGGTCTGCGGGGCGGCAACTTGAGTCATCTTGGAATGGTAAGACGCGACCCAACTGGAATGATTTTCGGCATGGCACTCGATGCAGGCGTCCGAACCAACGTATCCGAGCGTTGGAACCTCTTTGGGCCGAAATTCTTCCAACGTGGTGAGAGTCACTTTCGGTGACGTGACAGGACCTTCGTTCAGGGGAGACAAATCTTTCGATGTTTCCTGATTGGTCGATGGTGGTGACGATGGCTCAGTGCGAGAGATCGATTTAGAAACCGCGACGGGCGTGTTTGTCCCTGTCGGGATCACCGCCAACATCCCCAGGATCAACACCAGTACCGACAAGAAAACGATCAGGCTACGAGATTTCCAACCGACCAATGCACTGAGTGCCAGCCCACCAACCAGTAGCGTCACAAATCCAACATTCATCGCTATCATTCATTCAGAGGAAAGTTCATTTCATTCTAACCGATAGAAACAATCAACGTTTCCAATGCCCTGGATGGTTTTCGATCACAAGAACTCGCTGGTCGACGGTCAGGTCATTTATTTCACTCGTCTCCCCGCCGGGCCATGCGACGGTGATTCGGTCAATTGTGGGTGTATTGCCGAGCCCAAAGTTCAGCACCGGTTCGTTACGACACAGGTATCCATCGCCTGTCTGGACGACCGCATAAAACGATTGATTTGGGCAGTGGACAGTTACCCTGGCTCCGATCGCGTCACGTTCGGATTCGCTTCCGACCAGTTCCAGTTGCAAGTAATGTCCGGTGTCTTTGGTTCGGTTTTCGAGCAACACGAAGTCGTCCATCAAATCGGTCACTGCCACGTCCACGCGTCCGTCGCGATTCCAATCTAACGTTGCAACGCCTCTTCCGAGGTGGCTGGTTGACCAGTATTTCGAATCGCCTTGCACATTCATCGACACGAAACGGTCGCCATGGTGGGCCAGTATCTGCGTCGGCATTCGGAACGGTTTTCCCGTGGATCTGAAATCTTCGATATGGCCGTTTGCGATCACCAAATCGATCGTTCCGTTGTTGTCATAATCGATAGACTGTGTCCCAAATCCGACCATCGCGACGGTGGGCTCGTCCATTCGATACGCGACCGCGCGATCAACGAAGACTCCTGAACGGTTCTGCAAAAACAAGTTCGAGCACTCGCCGTTGAAATTCGTTACATGCAAATCCAGTGTTCCGTTGGAATCAAAATCCGCGGCCGCGATGCCCATGCATGCAAACGGTTTACCTCCGGTTCCAAAGGCGCAACCTCGAACGACCGCCAGGTTGGTCCATGTTCTGCCGGAATCGCCCTCGGTGAGTTTCCACAGCTGGTTGGGATTTTGGTCGTTTGCCACGAAGACTTCGTTTCGACCGTCGCCTTCGAAGTCGGAGACCAGTAAGCCCAGACCGGTGCTGGCGATGACTTCTTTAGGGCCGATCGTTTCGGGAATCAAATGACCGTCGGCCGATGTGATGAACATTCGCGGCTGGGCCGCAGTGAAATGTTTTGGTCCAGGCAAGACAATCGGTTTCCCGTTCGCATCGTAACGAATCGGGTCGTATACCCTTGGGTCGTCGACATAGTTTGCTTCGAACAGATCAGGAAGCGAGTCGCCATTCAAATCGGCTAACGCAACGGAGGTCGTTACCGTCGGCTCGTCGAAGTTATCTGGCAATTCACCGGAGTCGTGTGATGCCGCGCGGAAAGTACCGTCGCCTTGGTTGATCAACAAACGGTTCGATCCGACGTTGCCGATGACTAAATCTTCCAAGCCGTCCTGGTTCCAATCGCCGGCTGTCACACCATGGGTGTAGCCTAGATCGGTGCTGCCCGATGCGGTTGTCACGTCGACAAACCGATCACCGGTTCCACGCATCAGTCGGTTGGAATGATTGCTGGTTCCCGACGGCGGTTCGCTGCCGGCTTGCCCGAGGTACAGGTCAACCATTCCGTCACGATCAAAGTCCAAAACGGCAACTCCGCTGCCGAGGGCTTCGAACAGTCGAAATTCTTTTTCGACCGGCTTCACCGCGTTGACATGACGCATTTGGATGCCAACAGACTTTGCAACATCTGTAAACACAGGGACCAATGGTTCGGTATCGATGGCCATCAGTGGCGAATCGCGAAGATCAGCGGGAATCGGCTGGCTGGAACGTAGTGTCGCCAAATCTGTTTCGACTGATGCGAATTGATCGGCGTCGATTCCACACAATATCAAGGCTTCGTTTATTCCGTCGGGCCATTGCTGCAAGACTTTTGATTTGTGTTGCCGCAGGATTGCCAGTTGAGGCGCGGTAGGGTCGGTCATTTCATACAAAGTCTCTTGCCAGGCAAGTGATTCGATCGGCCGGCCGATCGAATTCAATACCCTCCCAATTTCGCCGCCAAGACGTGGATCAACGGCGTTTCCGGACCCGATTCGGAAGGCCAACGCTTGAGATTCATTGATGGCTTGTTGTCTTTGGACGACGCGACCGGACAATTCGGATTGATTGTTCGACGCGAGTGCTTGGGCGAGCCCCGCCAATGCTTCGGGCGATCCCGGCTCGCGGTGCAGGCACTGGAGGAATCACTGCACGGCGGAGGGTTTTTGCAAATGCAACATCAAATTTCCAAGTCCCAGCCAATATGCCGGATAACGTTGGCAATCGTTGTTCGTACCGGCAGCCCATGAAGTCAAGGCTTCAAAATCCTGGTTCAGTGACAACAGCCAACCTCGCATGGCGATTGCTGCGGGGTGACCGCTTCGCAGTAATTCACTTTTGTCAAGCAAGTTGAGCGCATCGCGAACGTCTCCGTTCGCACGAAGTGCCGCGACAACGTTCAACGTTCCACTGCGCGCGACCAGCTCCGTATCGTTGATGTCCGGTTTGGATGGAAAACTTTCCCATGTTAGCAGCGGATTGATCAGCGCGATCAATTCACGAGGTGTCAAAGAGATTCGACCGGCAAGGAATCTCAGATGCTCATTTGCGTCAAAGCGAAAGCCGCGAGAATTCAACAGGCCCGCCAGGCTGCGGCGCATGTCCATTTGATCTGGATGCCGCTGAACAATTTGGGCCATGATCTCGATCGCTCGCTGCCAATCGCCGCCTTGGTCAAACAGGCCCGCTGCCTGAGCTTGCAAGAATATCTTCTTTTCAGGATGCGTCTCGGCAAGTTGCATCAGCATTTCGGCGGCGGAGGTCGGTTCGGAACGCCGCACTGCCAACGCAACGACGACAAGATTCGCATCTAAATTGTCGGGATCGCGAACCAAGATCTGTCGCGCGATCTCCTGGGCCAGTTTGTTGTCGCCTCGGTTATAAGCCTGCTTGGCATCGTAGACTGTTTGCGTTGGCAGCGATGACTTCTGCTGGCCGGACTCAGCATCGGTACCGGCGACCGTGGGCATTGATTCGTTGTTTCCCGACTGGTTATTGCATCCCGAACCAAGCGTTACGATTGCCAACAGGATGCATTGGCAGAACCGCATGGTTCGATAACAAGGACGCCGAACAAGGGAATTGGCGGGAAGAGGTTTTTGTTTAAACCATTCCTTGCCGGACCTGGCCATCGAGACCGGCTCACTGGCATCGCGAACCACGATTTTTCGCTCGACTCTAATGAGATTAGTCATTCAATGGCGGCGATAGGGGCCAATCAGAATTTGAGAAAAAGAAAAACCCTGTCCACCGGCAAAGGTGAACAGGGTTCTAATAGATCAGTTAAACAGGCAAACCACTACTGGTTCAACGCCTCCTCAATGGTTTCACCGCTGGCGCGAGTACCCAGTGCACCCCACAGACCGTAGGGGCTCTTCGATCCCGCGACAGATCCAGGGAATTGCGTGTTGGTAGCGCCGTGGTTCTGCACCACCGGGTGACGCGAGTCACCGGCTTCGACCGAATCGGTCATGAAGACAACGGCACCGTCGCCCATCAACACGTGTGCACCACCTTGGTGACGACTACTTGGATCTTCAACGCCGGTGTCAAAGTCACCACCACCACCGATGCAGACTTCGCGGTTGGGGCCGAGAATCGTGGTGATACTGGTGTAAACCGGCACCGAGTCGGCCCAGCGGAAACCGCGTTTCCAGTTGTTGTTACGCAAACCTGGGTTTGTGTTGCCAACGGATGGGGCCCAGAATCGTGGGCGTTCCGGATCCATCAGGTTGGTGTCTTTGCAACTGTTGGGGCCAAAGCCGTTGGCACCGACACGACCGTGAATGTTGTTCCATCCGATGCCGTAATAGGGGTCGGTTCGCACGTCACGGTCGCCCAGACTGGTTGCGATTTCACCGGCCGCGATTGTGTTGGACAAGCCGTCGACGACGTCACGGAATCTTTGGGTTTTTCGGTTGTAGAAGAAACCACGGTTGCTGGCGTTCGCGTTGGCGATGTGACCTTGGTTCCAGGTGTTGTTTTGCCAACGCCAGAAACCCCAGTTCACCCAGTCGGTTCCGTCGCCGATGTTGGCGGCATAATTGGTCCTGGCCAGTCCCGGAGGCGAGACGCCAGGGTCGCTCGGGCAACGCAGGGCCGGCAATTGCGTGATCCACGGTTGATAGTTCGTGTTCCACGGTTCAGGTCCCATCGCCTGGAAATCCAACACACCGTTTTTGTCGTAATCGTTGGGGCTGCTGATAGTGTCCCAAAGACCCTGTTGCTCCAAGAACGGAGTCAAACCAACCAACCAACTTTGACGAAAGCGATTGTGCTTTTGCGGGTTGTTCGCCGGGGTCGCGTTGCCACCTAAGTGGTAGGTCCCGGTCGATTGAGTCGGCAATCGTTTATAAGCCGCATGGTAGTTGTGAATTGCAATGCCGATTTGCTTGAAATTGTTGCTGCAGCTCATCCGACGAGCCGCTTCGCGGGCGGCCTGAACGGCCGGCAAAAGGAGACCCACAAGGATCCCAATGATTGCGATGACCACCAGCAGTTCCACCAGTGTGA
>JAGQPO010000205.1 GCA_020426665.1 Planctomycetales bacterium | reverse complement strand
TCCTCCGATGCTGCCCGGAACTCTTTATCGTGCGTGCAAGGCGGCGGTCGAATCGCTCGTGCATCATTACGGCGTCAGTGGAAAGATCTGCGCCGCATCGCTGCGCCCAACGTCGATCTATGGAATCGCCGATCCGATCCAACAATCCAAATGGTTCGACATCGTCGATTCGATTGCCAAATCACAACCGGTCAATGCCGTCGGGGGAAGCAAGTCGGTCCATGCCGACGACGTCGCCAAGGCCGTCATGCTTTTGTTGGAACAATGTGATGCGATCGCCGGCGAAACCTACAATTGTTGCGATCGAATGATCAGCGATTACGAAGTCGCCACGATCGCAAAAAGATTGACACATAGTGATTCGGTGATCAGAGGTCGAACGAAAACAGCAAAACATGAAATCGACACGACCAAAATCGAGTCACTGGGAATGCGTTTCGGCGGCACCGAGCTGCTGGAAAAAACGATCGCCCAGATGACCGCTAAACGCCACGGCTAACTCTCTCGTGTCGCCGCCGCCGTCGACACAGAAACGCCAGTCCCGCCAGCGACAAGATCGTGCCGCTGGCAGGTTCAGGAATCGCGGTAACAAAACTCAAGTTATCGACCGCAACGTAGGCGGGCACATCATGAAAGATGCCGAACCCGCCAAAGTCACTGATCTGGCTGGAAGTCGTTGCAAATGTCAATGATCGCGTGGGAGCAAAACCACTCAACTGGATCGTATCCCATGTGGTCAGCAATTTGTCATCGGCTATCCCCGGACCGCCGTAATTGGCCAGGTCATACGCCAGTGTTCCCGTGACGTTTCCCGATCCGTTTTCTCCATCGAACCCCGTAATGAACAGTCGAAAGAAATCGCCATCGGTGAAAACGGCATCGGCGTTAAATTGCGGGTTTCCCACAAAGTCTGTGTCGATCCCGTCACGCATCCAAAAGATCCCATACGTTCCATTTGCAACATCAATCGATGTCAAGGATGACATCGTCTCGAATGTCAACGATGCTCCGTTGACGGGCGTTCCATCCAACAGCGTTGACGAACCGGTATTGACCATCGCGTAGTTGGAGCCGATCAGCGCCGCCCCCGCACCGGCGGAACCGCCACGCGGGTAAGCGGCAAATTGGTTCATGAATCCGGGGCTATTGGCGTCATCGGCGTTGGAATAAGACCACCCTGGTCCGAATTCGTTTGTGGTGAAGGACACTCCTTTGCTGGTGAATCCCGCCGCGGTGGCGCCGGCGCCATACCCATTGAAATACTGGCCATTGCCCGACGGCGGCGAACCATTAAAAAAACTGAGTTCCTCGAAGTCCACCACGGTTTCGGCACTCGAGAATCCGATCGTTGAAAAGGTCAGGGCGAAGGCGATAAAAATCCGAATCATCATTGTCACTGTTGCTTGTGTATTCACGGTTGTGGTTTAAAGATTTGGGTTCGTGTTTGGGCGTCGCGAATATTCCGCGGTAACTGGGCTTTCGGGTCAGCAGAGCAAGCGGCGGTCGTCAAGACTTTCGTAAATGGCCGGGTGGTCGAAACTCTTGACGAGTTCCGCTATCGCAAAACTTTAATTTGGACGAAGCTCTAGAACGCATCGGCGGGTATCACTTCACGTCCGGCTCGTGTGATCATTTGGCCAAGCACGATCTTGTCCAGCGACTCGTTCAACAGATGCACGCTGCCGTCCAGGAACAACACCATTGCACCGGCAGGATGCAACGAACGGATTTCGTTATCACCGATCCATGCGTTGTCGTCGTTGATCGGATGCGACTGGACGAAAACGTTTCCGCCGTTGATCCATTGACTGTCGGGCCCGACCATGTCTTCGCCGGTTGCCATCGTGTTGGATAATCCGTCCATACAATCCCGATAACGAATCCGTTGCTCGTAAAGGAACACACCGTCGTCGGGCCGATTGTCGATAATCCGCTCGCCGAACAGGCCACCGTAGCTGATTTCCGCGCGGGGACCGCCCTGAGGAATCTCGGTCGGACAGAGATACGATTCGACGACGACCGCGGCGGCTTCGGCATTGCGGGGATGATCAAAGGCGAACTCGAAATCGACGGCGTCGTAGAGTGCCTGTTCGCCCATTTGCGGCAGCAGGAACGCTGACCACGCCAAGTTTTTTCGAGTGTTGGGCTGCCCCCAAAATCGCCACTCCAAACATCCAATTGGCAACGACCGGTGGGCGTTGTGATAGGCTTGCAAAGCAATCCCGATCTGGTGCTGGTGGTTACGACAATTCGCTTGCCGAGCTGCCTCACGGGCGTATTGCACCGCGGGCAGCAACAGCGAAATTGCAATCCCGATGATCGCGATGACCACCAACAATTCGACAAGCGTGAACCCCAACCTGCGAGAACCGTTGGGCGCGCGATCATCGTTGGCCGCACAATAACCGTTGGCCGCACAATAACCGTTGGCCGCACGACGGGCATGATCGAGACAGACTCGGGCATGACCTGGGCGAACGTTACAGAACCATTGACGCATGACCAGCCTCGGGGTACCGGAGACAGCGTTTCAATCGAAACCGTTTGCAGAATGATCGCGCGCACGTACCTACGACCATCGGATCGTGGAAAACTTGTTTGCGAACCAATCTGTTGACGCCGACCTCACCCTAGAAGGTCCCTCGAGCGTCCGCCGGGTGGTAGGTCTTCTGACTTCCGATGAATGCCACCACTTCGCCTTCTCGTCATTTGGCTACCTTGCACAAAACAAGATGAACCACGGACAATGGCTTAAAGAGTGAAACGGGGGCGGAGGAGTTCGCGGGAGTTACCGTCGAAAACCAACCACATCGGTTACAGCGGCCGGGCCGTCTTGGAGTTTCACCAAAGTTCCCTGTTCCCATGAACGGTCAATCACCGTTCATGGCACCACCAAACGTTTCCGCAAGTTAGACCCGTGGAAATGAACTGTCAACCGAATTGTCATCGTCAGCTCACATGCCACGAACCCAAATCGTTCTTCCAGCACGCCTTGCCTCGACGCGATTGCCTGAAAAATTATTGCAACGCGTCGCCGGAAAGAGTGTGATTCAGCACACCTACGAAGCGGCCTCGCGCGCTCAATGTGCCTCCGAGGGCGTGATCGTGGCCGTCGACCACCAACGAATTGCCGACGAAGTCGAATCGTTCGGCGGCCGCTGGTTGATGACACCGCCGGATTGCCCCAGCGGGACCGACCGCGTGGCATTTGTCGCGCGACAATTTCCGCAAATCGACGTGTTTGTCAACGTTCAGAGCGATGAACCGGAAATTGATCCTGCGGCAATCGATGCGGTTGCCGCGGCGCTGGCCGATGACGAGACCGCCGACATGGCAACCGCCGGCACACCGATCAAAGACCCCGACGCACTGGCGGATCCGTCGATCGTCAAGATCGTGATGGCGGGGTTTTCGCCAGGGATCGCCCCACCGGGCACTGTTTCGGACAATGTTTCAGACGTACCCGCGAGCGCCGTGCAGACCGAAGCGGAAACAGGGCAGGGCAGGGCGATCTATTTCAGCCGCGCCTGTGTCCCGTTCGATCGTGACGGCGATCCGAAGACGCGACTTTTCGCGAATCCTGCCGTGTATTGGCATCACCTTGGGTTGTACGCCTATCGAAACCGATTTCTTTCCTGGTTTGCCGGCTCTCCCCCTAGCATTCTGGAACAGATCGAAAAACTGGAACAATTGCGAGCGATTGAAGCGGGAAAAAAAATTGTTGTCGCCGCTGTTGGCCCGGCAAAGTCCGGAATTGACACACCCGCTGACCTGGCGGCCTTCCGCAAACGGCTTGAATCGTAAGGTTGTCGATCTCGCCACTTCCGAATTTTGACCTGCGCGGTATCATCCGCGTCCATGACCAAACACATCTTTGTAACCGGCGGGGTTGTATCCTCGTTAGGAAAAGGCCTGACAAGCGCCTCACTGGGCATGTTGCTCGAATCACGCGGATTGCGGGTTCGGATGCAAAAGCTAGACCCGTACATCAACGTCGATCCGGGGACGATGAGCCCTTACCAACACGGCGAAGTGTACGTGTTGGACGACGGCAGCGAGACCGATCTGGACCTCGGACATTACGAGCGGTTCACCAGCGGCACGCTGACACGCGATTGCAACTACACCACCGGCCAAATCTATTTGTCGGTGATCGAAAAGGAACGCAAAGGACGATTCCTTGGCAAAACCGTCCAGGTCATCCCTCATATCACAAACGAAATCAAATCGGTGATCGCCCGTATGGGCGGCGACGATGTTGATGTGGTGATCACGGAAATCGGTGGCACCGTCGGGGATATCGAGAGCCTGCCGTTTCTTGAGGCGATTCGACAGTACGCCCAGGACGTCGGCCGCGACAATGTGCTGTACATGCACCTGACGCTGGTGCCATACTTGAAGGCCGCCGACGAATTGAAGACCAAACCGACACAGCACTCGGTCGGCCAGTTGCGCGAAATCGGCATCCAACCGGATGTATTGGTTTGCCGTTGTGAGCACTCCATCAGCCGTGAAGAACGGGACAAAATTGCGCTGTTCTGCAACGTGCCCACCGAAGCCGTCATTGAAGAGAAAGACAAGGATTTTTCGATTTACGAAGTTCCGATTTCGTTGGTCGACAACAAGTTAGATGAATTGGTTGTCAGGAAACTTGGCCTGCCCAGCAAAGCACTGGATATCTCGCCTTGGACCGATTTACTGCACCGCTTGCGCAACCCGCGACACGAAGTCAGCATCGCCGTGGTGGGAAAATACGCCGAGCACAAAGACGCCTATAAATCGATATATGAATCGATTGACCACGCCGGAATGCACCACCAGTCGCAAATCCGCATCGGCCGCATTCAAAGCAGTGATATCGAACGTGAAGGCACCGAACGGTTGCTCAGCGGGTACGACGGAATCCTGATTCCCGGCGGATTCGGCGAGCGCGGCGTCGAGGGTAAAGTCCAGGCGATTCAATTCGCACGTGAACGGGGGATCCCGTTTTTCGGCATCTGTTTGGGCATGCAATGTGCCGTGATCGAATACGCCCGGAACGTTTGCGGTTTGGAAAAAGCCCACTCCAGTGAATTCGACAAAGACACACCGCATCCGGTGATTTGCTTGTTGGACGAACAGCAAAATGTCACGCAAATGGGTGGAACGATGCGGCTAGGCAGCCAACCGACCCGGATCACATCGGACAGCATCGCACACCAGTGCTACGGACTTGACGACATCGAAGAACGACATCGCCATCGCTATGAATTCAACAACGCATACCGTGACCAATTCACCCAGCAGGGCATGCAATTTTCCGGCACCAGCCCCGATGGCAGCCTGGTCGAAATTGTCGAACTGGCCGATCATCCCTGGTTTCTTGCCGTACAATATCACCCCGAATTCAAAAGCAAACCGCTGAAGGCACATCCGCTGTTCGCCGGCTTCGTTGAGGCCGCGATCCAACGATCCATTCGCAAACACGAACGTGAACAACCGGCCTTCAGTTAAAGACAACACCTTTTCATAGCACGCACCCCGATACGTTGCCTGTAACACCGACTGAAACGAACACCGACTGAAACAATGTCAGAAAACAACGAAGAACCGGAACTGGTTGTCGACACCGATTGGAAATCGAAGGTCGAAAAAGAAAAGCAGATCACCGAAGAACCATCCAGCGACGCTGATGATGACGCGATGGGCGATCTGCCGCCCGCCTCTCTCGCGATGCTGATCAGCACGTTCTACAGCCAAGCGATGATGGCACTCGGTGTAATGGATAACCCGTCGACGGGCAAAAAGGAAATGGATCTGCGGATGGCAAAGCATTTCATCGATACGTTGGAAATGCTGGAAGAAAAAACCAAAGGGAACGTAAACGCTGACGAAACCAAGATGTTCGACGAAGTCCTGCATCTGCTAAGAATGGCCTACGTCGGCGCGAAAAAGTCGTAATCGCCCGATAATCAATCGACATCAGCCGACTCGC
>JAGQPO010000204.1 GCA_020426665.1 Planctomycetales bacterium | reverse complement strand
GCGTTCGGGCCGCATGCAGCACGCCTGTTCGATGCCCGTACGCTGGCGCGATACGGCTGATATCAAACGAGGCTTCCACGCGCCACACAACAACGTCGGGCAATCAATCGACATCAGCCGACTCGCGCGAGCGCTGGAGGCCGCATGCAGCACGCGCCGATCGATGCCCGTACGCTGGCGCGCTACGGCTGATATCAAACGACGCTTCCACGGGTCAGTGACTTGTCGCCGGCCCCGCGCCAGACAACAACGTCGGGCAATCAAACGACACCGGTTTAATACGTCGGGACCGACGCGTCGATCTGGTTTGACCAGCGATTGATTCCGCCGTTCAGATTAGAGACGTTATCAAATCCGGCGTCACGCAGCAGTTGCACGGCTTTGGCGCTGCGACCGCCCATCTTGCAATGAACGACAATGGGAAGCGAACGGTCGATTTCGCCATGCCGCCTCGCAAGTTCTGCGAGCGGGATCAGGATACCGCCGAGGTTGCAAATTTCGTACTCGTGTGGTTCGCGCACGTCCAACACGATCATCTTCTCGCCGGCATCCAGGCGTCGTTTCAATTCCGCCGGTTCGATATCCCAAGGGCTCTGCGCGCTGTCTTTTTTTGGGGTACCACAGAATTGGTCGTAATCGATCGGGGCGGTGATCGTCGGTTGGTCACCGCAGACGGGACAATTCGGGTCGCGAGTGATGGTCAGCTGTCGGAACCTCATTTCTAAAGCGTCTAACAAAAGTAATCGCCCCGAAAGCGATTCTCCGATTCCCAAAATGATTTTGATTGCTTCGGTGGCTTGAATGGTACCGACCATCCCGGGCAAGATGCCCAGCACGCCGCCTTCGGCACAATTCGGAATCAGACCCGGATCCGGTGGTTTGGGATACAGGCATCGATAACACGGTCCTCCGTCAAGGCTGAAAACGGAAGCTTGACCCTCGAAACGAAAGATACTGCCATAGCAATTCGGCTTGCCCAGTAAAACGCAAACGTCGTTGACCAAGTAGCGGGTCGCGAAGTTGTCGGTTCCGTCGATGATGATGTCGTAGTCGGCGCCGATGCGCATCGCGTTTTCACACGTAAACGCTTCGTCGTGCTTGTCGACTTGAACAAACGGATTGATGTTTCGAATCGACTCGGCCGCTGATTCGACCTTGGAACGGCCAACGTCGTCTGATCCGTGAATGATTTGTCGCTGCAGGTTGGAGTATTCCACACGATCAAAGTCAACGATGCCGATTCTGCCGACACCGGCTGCGGCAAGATACATGGCGACCGGTGAACCCAGACCGCCTGTTCCGACGACCAAGATGGAGGCTGACTTCAACTTGCCCTGGCCTCCCACGCCGACTTCGGGCAGAACCAAATGACGGGCATATCGAGCCGTTTCTTCGCGGGCGAGCATTCCAAATTCGTTCATCAGGTCACCCCCCGGCAATTGCCGGCACCAGTAAGATTTCGTCGCGTTCGGTCAACACAGTCGCGCCGTCCTGTCGGTCGCGAATGTTTGTGTCGTTGACAAAAACGTTGACGTATGAAACCAGGCTGCCGGAGTCGTCAAACAAACTGTTTCGCAGATCCGGGTGTGCGGTAACCACTTGTTGTAATGCGTCCTCGACAGTTGTCGCGGTGACCAAAACGTCACGTTTACCGCCGGTGTGTTTCCGCAGCGCGGTAGGAATAATGACCTTCATGATAAATCTGAATCAGGTGAAAACGGCAGGTGGCCACAGGTCGGGCAATCGGGGCGCCGATTGACGCCCAGCATGTGAAACGTCATGTCACGTAGATCCATTTTAAGCAATCGATTGGCCAGCGGGTCACCGATTCCCGAGATCGTCTTGATCGCTTCCATCGCCGCCATGCACGCAACGGTGCCGGAGACGGCGCCGAAGACCGGAAATTGTCGCTTCCAAGTCGGAGGTTGCTGTGGGAAAAGACAACGCAGGCAACCCGATCGCCCCGGAATCAGCGTCGTGATGTGAGCTTCCAATTCGTACATCGCGCATTCGACCATCGGTTTAGATTGTCGAAACGCCTGTTCATTCATGGCAAATCGTTCCGGAAACAACGGTGCGCAGTCCACGACCAAGTCACACTGCGCCACCAAATCGGCCGCATTCGAATCACTGACATTCTCTCCAACGGCAATAATTTCCAACCTCGGGTTCAATTCCAATAGCCGTCGACGTATCGATTCGATGCGTGGTTTTCCGATCCAATCATGTGTCATCAATAACTGGCGATTCAGGTCACTCGGTTTCACATTTCCCGCGTGCGCGAGCACCAGTTTTCCGACGCCCGCGGCCGCAAGTTCGTAGGCGACCACACTGCCGACTCCGCCGACTCGGGAAACCATAACCGATGCTGATTTCAATTTTTCCTGCCCGGATTCACCAAAGTCCGGTACCCACATTTGCCACTGGTAAACGGCGCGTTCTTCATCGGTCAACGGCTGCGGCATCGGCGGGTGTCCTTCCGGCATAAGAATCAAACAACAAGACGGAGAGGCCGTAGTCTATCGCGACAACGATTCGATTCCTACCGATCGACCGGGGATGGGGATCAGCAGCGGCTTTGGCCGAGCGACG
>JAGQPO010000203.1 GCA_020426665.1 Planctomycetales bacterium | reverse complement strand
CTTCGTCCAAATTCTTGATTCCGCGTTGCATGATCTCGTCCGGCAATCGCACATATCCGACGCGTTCACAAAGGCTAGGCGCGTTTTCCAAGAAGTAGCTGACGAAGGTCGCGACCTCTGCACGAGGCAAAGATGCGGTGCTGACATAGATAAACAGCGGACGGCTGAACGGGGCGTATTGGCCGCTGGCAATGTTTTCCGATGTCGGCAGGTATGGTTGATTGTCTTTCGGGTTGATGATTTTCGCCGCCTTCAACTTGTCCTTGCTGGCTTCGTAATAAGCAACGCCAAAGAACCCAATCGCATAAGTGTTTCCGGCGACACCGTCGACCAAAATGTTGTCATCTTCATTCAGACTCATGTCGCCGCGAAGCTCTTCGTCCGACTTTCCGACCACAACTTCTTTGAAATAGTCGTACGTTCCACTGCCGGTCCCTGGAGCGAAGATATCGATTTTCTCGTCCGGCCAGCTCTTATCGACGTCACTCCATTTTTTGGCGGCGTTCTCACCGACGAAAATGGTTTTCAACTGGTCGATTGTCAGTGTATCCACCCAATCGTTTTTGGGGTGCAAGACGATTGTCAAACCATCGTAAGCAATCGGGATCTCGATGAAATTGACACCGTTGGCCTTGCACTTTTCCAACTCACCAGACTTGATCGGTCGTGAAGCGTCTGAAATGTCGGTTTCCTTCTTTTGGAAAAGATCAAAACCGGTTCCTGTTCCTTTGCCGTCGACGCTGACCGTGACATCTGGGTACTGTTTTGCGAATTGTTCTTTGACCGCGTTGGCAATCGGCTGAACGGTGCTGCTGCCGTTGATTTTAATGGTTCCGGTCAAGTTGGATACCTGTTTCGGCCGTGCATCAGAGCTGTCCGTTGACAGCTTGGGGCCGGAATCAGAGGCGTCAGGTGCTGCCGAACTGGCGCTCGAATCGGTGGTCGGCGCGGTCTCGGTTTTCGAGTTACAGCCGGTGAAGCCTAGTAAAGCAATAGCCAACAGGGCCGAGAACGCCAACCAGCGCCGGCTGGCAACGAACAGCATGCCGTACGACACATGTGATCGAGAAGTGGATTGGATGGTCATCCCAGGAGGATCTCCGGATTTGCGGGACACGTGGGGAAATTCATGTTTTCGGTCGCCCACCGAGGGCACAACTTCGGACGCCTACTCGGGCTCCGCGCGGAAACATAACAGTGTGCATCAGGATTGACGACCTTCAGTTGCGCTGTTCGCGATGAAGATTGTGTGAAGGCGGTGAAATCAATCCGCAGATTCGCGCACTTTTTCCAAAATTTCAAGCAAGACGGCGTCTGTTTCCACGCCTTCCGCCTGGGCTTCGAAGTTCAGCAGGACACGATGTCGCATGGTTGGCAAGTAAACCCGCCGAATGTCTTCGAAACTGACATTGTAACGTCCGGCGAGAATGGCCCGAACTTTCGATGCCAGCGCCAAGGTTTGCGCCCCCCGCGGACTGGCGCCCCAGCGCACGTACTGGTTGGTCGCATCGACGCTGTGGGGGCCGTCCGGATGCGTCGCCAGAGTGAGCCGAACCAAGTAATCGCGGATCGGTGGAGTCAGCACGACGTCGCGGACCATGGTTTGCATGCCGCGAATCTCCGCCCCGTCCATCACTTTTTCGATTTTCGGTTTTTCCCCACGAGTGGTGCGTTCAACGATCGTGTTCAAATCATCGCGGCTGCTGTAGCCCACCACCAGCTTGAAAAGAAAACGGTCTAGTTGCGCTTCAGGCAACGGATAGGTGCCTTCCTGCTCAATCGGGTTTTGCGTCGCCAGCACAAAAAACGGTTGCTCCAATGCGTATCGTGTCCCGGCCGCAGTCACCGTCCCTTCCTGCATCGTTTCCAACATCGCGGACTGAGTTTTGGGCGTCGCACGGTTGATTTCGTCGGCCAGCAGGATCTGTGTAAATACCGGCCCGCGTTGAAATTGAAACTGGCGGTGACCTTCGTCCGATTCGACGATCATGTTGGTGCCCAGGATGTCGGCGGGCATCAAATCCGGTGTGAATTGGATGCGATTGAAATCCAGATCCAGGACTTCGGAGAGGGTTCGCACCAGCATCGTTTTTCCAAGACCGGGGACGCCTTCCAGAAGGCAATGCCCGCCACAGAGCATCGCGGTCAAAACCCCTTGGACGATATCGTCGTGACCAACGATGACGCGGCCAATCATTTCCCGAACTTGTTCGTATCGCTCGCGGAAGTGGTCGGCTTTGGCCTGTGTCGATTCGGCAGCGGTGGTCATAGATCACTCAAGAGAAGGATTCGTTTCAAAGAACAGGATGGCAGTCGGCACAGTTTAGCGAATTCGACGCCTGGGTGGTGTGTGGGTGGCATTTCAGGAGCGTCTGGTGCGGTTCCAGCCGCCGTTGACGTGGATTGTTTGTCCGCTGCAAAACGTATTGGCCGGGTCGGCGACAAAGCACACCGCCCGCGCGACGTCCGCCGGCGATCCCCAGCGATCCATCAATGATTCAGCTTTTGCGCGATTGTCCCAATAAGAGTCCGTTGATTCGCCCCACGCCGTTTTGATCCATCCAGGCGCAACGGTGTTGACTCGGATGGCCGGTGCGACCTCCTGAGCCAAGCTGTTGGCAAACGCCATCACCGCAGCTTTTACCGGCCCAAACATTTGCCCCGCATCACCTTCCATCCCGAAAGGAGCCTGGTCCCAGCCAATGAATGTCATCGAAGGCGGGAACAGATTCGGCTGGGAATCATTGGCGTGGGAGGCGTCGGGCCCGATGCCGTCCATCATGCGTTCGATCACTTGGCGGCTCAGGTCGATCGTTGCCAAGACATCGGTTGCGATCAATCGATCCAGTTTTTCGGTAAAACTCAACTTCCTTGCGTCGCCCGTCAGAACATCCGCACCGGCGTTATTGACCCAAGTTGTTGGCACGCCCAGGAAATCCCACGCGAAATCAACCAATCGCGACCGCTGGTCAGGATCGCACAAGTCGGCTTGCACAACGTCGACGCGACAGCCAATTGCTTGGACCAACCGCGCCGTCTGCTCGGCTCCGGATCGGTTCCTTCGATAATGAATCACCAGATGCGATTGATCGTCACCGGATGATTGTTGGGCCAACTGGATAGCGATTTCCCGGCCAATTCCCGAGGAAGATCCGGTGATCACGGCGCGTATCGGAATCTCTTTCATGTCGTTCAAAGGTAGGCGAAAACGTTCCGGCAGGCGAGATCCGGCCCCCAAAACAAGCATTGCCGCCGACGCAACTCTGGAAATTCACTGGTTTTGGAGTGGTTTAGGTTCTCTGCAGAGGGGGGCGTTTGGATGCGGAGGATTCGTACAAATGGCGATAGCGGACAATGAAGCCCCTGTCGTTGGTGAACAACGGATGCCAGAATTCCGTGGTTTGCCGTGCCCTTGCCGTCACAAGCCCCAGCCGACTACTCTTTTGGGGCTGTACAGTTACCATAAACCCCACTGCCTTAAAGTCCGCAGGTTGGATTGTCGGTCGGCATCAGAGTTATTCTGGTGCGGAAGGCGCCCGGACACCCCCTACTTTCATTCAACGCACGATTCACGCATCAACCACGATGGCGTTGCTGGGCGGCGTTGCTGGGCCGTGGGGGGCGTAGAAACTCTTTGCCGAATGCTTCACTCGCATCGCGATCAAAGCGAAAGGTAAATCAGAGTCGTTCGATTCAAACTGTGACATTGCCTCCAGGGAACCTGATTGTATGACAGACTCGAAAACGATCGCCCAAGACGAAGTGAAGAAACAACTCGGTGAGTTGGAACGTAACGCCGAGATCGACGTTGACACTTCGGAAACCAGCGAATGGCTTTCATCGTTGGAATATGTTTTAAAAAGCAAGGGGCCGGAACGCGTTCGTTTTCTGCTTGAAAAGTTACGAGACCGAGCTGCCGAGCAGGGCGTTCAAGGGGCCGCCGATACGAACACTCCTTATCTGAATACAATCCCCGTCCATGACCAACCGGCTTACCCAGGCAACCGCGACTTAGAGCGTCGAATCAAATCGATCATCCGCTGGAATGCGATGGCGATGGTTGTCGGCGGAAATAAGCGTGGCGGAGGAATCGGCGGACACATCAGTACGTTTGCATCCAGTGCGACGCTGTATGAAGTAGCGTTCAATCATTTCTTTCAAGGTCGCGGCGCAGACGGGTACAGTGGCGACTCGGTTTACTTCCAAGGCCATGCGTCTCCCGGAATGTACAGCCGCGCCTTTGTCGAAGGTCGATTGAGTTCAGAGAAACTCACTAACTTTCGACGCGAATTGGAATCTGGTGGAGGCTTGAGTAGTTATCCGCACCCCTGGTTGATGCCGGACTTCTGGGAATATCCAACGGTGTCGATGGGCTTGGGCCCGATCATGGCGATCTACCAGGCACGGTTCAACGAATACCTGCGTGATCGAAATATCAAAGACACCAGCGGACAGCGAGTTTGGGCGTTCTTGGGTGACGGTGAATGCGATGAACCCGAGACGTTGGGGGCGATCGGATTGGCCTCGCGCGAAAAGTTGGACAACCTGATTTTTGTAATCAACTGCAACCTGCAACGGCTCGACGGTCCGGTTCGCGGCAACGGAAAAATCATTCAAGAACTGGAGTCGATCTTCCGCGGTGCCGGTTGGAACGTCATCAAGGTTGTTTGGGGCAGCGACTGGGATGATCTGCTGGCGCGCGACACGACCGGTTTGTTGGCCAAGCGAATGGGAGAGGTCGTTGACGGCCAGTATCAGAAGTACACGGGCATGCCTGGCGCCTACATCCGTCAGCACTTCTTCGGAAAATATCCCGAGTTGCTGGAGTTGGTCGAAGGATACAGTGACGAACGGCTCGAAAAGATGCGTCGCGGCGGTCATGATCCGGAAAAGGTGTACGCCGCATACAAACACGCGGTGAGTTTAAAAAATGGCAAACCGACAGTTGTTTTGGCCAAGACCATCAAAGGTTACGGTTTGGGCGAAGCCGGCGAAGGACGCAACGTCGCGCACAACCAAAAGAAATTAAACGAAGCGGAGTTGTTGGAATTCCGAACACGTTTCAGTATCCCAATCAGCGACGAAGAAGTCGTCAAAACGCCGTTTTACAAACCGTCCGCGAACAGCAACGAAATCAAGTACTTGCACGAACGACGCAAGGCCTTGGGCGGTTATCTTCCGTCGCGACCTACCGAGCATCCGACGTTGGAAGTGCCCTCGTTGGATGACATGGGCAAGGTGATCAAACGCCTTGAAAACAAGAGTATCAGCACGACGTTCGCCGTTGTGCAAACGTTGATCGCACTGTGCCGCGATAAGAAAATTGGAAAGTTCATGGTGCCGATCGTCCCGGACGAATCTCGAACATTCGGCATGGAAGGCATGTTCACCCAGTTCGGAATTTATGCCCACGCCGGTCAGTTATACGAACCGGTCGATTCTGCGATTCTGCAGAAATACAAGGAAGCCCAAGACGGACAGATTCTAGAAGAAGGAATCACCGAAGCCGGCTCGATGGCCAGCTTCAACGCCGCCGGTACCGCGTACAGTTGCCACGGCGTCAACATGATTCCATTCTTTATCTACTACAGCATGTTCGGTTTCCAACGAATCGGCGACCTGATTTGGGCCGCCGCCGACATGCGAGCCAAAGGATTCTTGGTCGGCGGAACAGCCGGCCGAACCACGTTGAACGGTGAAGGATTGCAGCACCAAGACGGGCACAGTTTGCTCAATGCAATCGCATTCCCGACGGTACGTTCCTACGATCCCGCGTTTGCTTATGAAGCCGTGATCATCATCCAGCACGGATTGCAAAAGATGTACGCCGAAGGTGAGCAGTGCATTTATTACTTGATGAGCGAGAACGAAGAGTACGTGCACCCAGAGATGCCCGAGGGATGTGAAGAAGGCATCGTCAAGGGAATGTACAAGTACAAAAGTCGTGATGTGGACGGTGCCAAGGCACGCGTGCAACTGTTCGGCAGCGGCGCGATCCTGAACTGCGTTCTCGCCGCCCAGGAATTGCTGGCGGAAAAATATGGCGTCGCAAGCGATGTGTGGAGCGTGACCAGTTACACCCAACTGCGTCGTGATGCAGCCGCGTGTGCTCGCTGGAACATGCTGCACCCCACCGATACGCCCAAGAAAAGCTATCTTGAACAGGTCCTGGAGGGTGTCGAAGGCCCGTTCATTTCCGCCAGCGATTACGTTCGCGCACTGGGAGAACAATTGACGCCATGGATTCCGGGCGACTATTTCGTTCTGGGCACCGACGGAATGGGACGCAGCGAAACCCGCGAATCGCTTCGTCGTCACTTCGAAGTCGATGCCGAATCTGTCACCATCGCAACGTTGTCCCGACTTTCAAAGGCCGGCGTGTTTAGCCCGGCTGATGTTAAAAAGGCAATCGATGATTTGGGATACGACGCTGATAAACCTGACCCGTATTACACCTGATATCGTTTCATCTTATCCACGTGGCGGCACGACGCCGTCCCTTTGATTTCTTCCATCGTTCAGAATCATTCTATGGCTACCGAAGTTACCCTTCCTGATCTTGGCGACGGCATCGAATCTGGTGACGTTTTAGAAGTCTTTGTCTCCGTCGGCGACGTCATTGCCGCAGGCCAGGACATCGTCGAGATGGAAACCGACAAGGCGACGGTACCGGTTCCTTCATCGGTTGCCGGGACAGTTTCGAAAATCGCTGTCAGCGAAGGTGACACGGTCCCGATCGGCGGTGTTCTGATCGAAGTCGAAGCTTCATCCGGTGCGGAAACGTCTGCGCCGCCGGCTGCGCAGCCCGCCCCCGATGCAGCACCGGTTCAACAAGCGACACCTCCCGCCCAGGCAGCGGCTCCGCCAGTGCAACAACCGCCGGCGGCGCCTGAACCACCGGCTGCGGCACCGGCGCCCGCCGCCCCCGTTGTAGCTCAGCCGCCGGCCGCAGCGTCCCAACCGGTTGCTCCAGTGATCGCTCCCGCAGTGACCGCTGAATCTTCCGATAGCGGAGTGATTCCTGCCGGGCCTGCCGTGCGTCGTTTCGCGCGCGAAGTCGGTGTGGATTTGAACCGAGTGCGTGGGACTGGTGAAGGCGGACGAATCACGCGTGATGACGTTTTGACCGCCGTTCGAGCTGCCGGTCAATCGGCCGCAACTCAATCGGCCTCCAGCCAGGCGTCTGGCAACCCGGTCGCAGCGGCGGCGTCGGCTGACCAGTCGGCACAAGGTTCAACCGCCGGCGCCGCGTCGGTAGCGCCAGGAACTCCGGCAAGTGACGATTTTGGTTCGATCCACGTCGAACGAATGTCCAAAATTCGCAAGACGATCAGCAAACAAATGCACGTCAGCTGGTCATCGGTGCCTCGCGTCACCAACTTCGATGACGCGGACATCACCGAGTTGGAACACCTTCGACAAACGAGCAAGAATGATTATTCAGCACAAGGGTTGAAGCTGACAACCATGCCGTTCCTGATCAAAGCCGTCGCGACCGCACTGAAGCATCATCCCGCGATCAACGCGACGATCGACGAAGAGAATGAGCAACTGATCTACAAAGATTATGTCAACGTCGGCATCGCGGTTGATACGGATCGTGGTCTGGTTGTGCCCGTTTTGCGGAACGCAGACCGGATGAGTATTCCTGAAACAACTCGTTCGTTGGCCGAAATGGCCGGTAAAGTCCGCAGTGGACAATTCGCGGTCAACGACTTGCGTGGTGGAACGTTCACGATCAGCAACCTCGGTGCAATCGGGGGGCAATATTCCACTCCGATCGTCAACGTGCCCGAAGTGGCAATCTTGTTGGTGGGTCGAAGCCGCAAATTGCCAGTCGTCATGCCGGACGATTCCATCAAGCCGCGTTTGATGATGCCGCTGTCGCTTTCTTATGATCATCGACTCGTTGATGGCGGAACGGCGGCCCGATTTCTGAACGATGTGATCAGCTATTTGGAAGCCCCCAGCCGATTGCTGCTGGCATTCTGAGTCGCCAGCATTTGCCCCACCAGGCAAAACGCCCGACAATCAATTGACATCAGCCGACTCGCGCGAGCGTTCGGGCGGCCCACGAGCCGTTTACCCGCCGATGCCCGTACGCAACTCGTAAAGCGCCGGGCAATCAATTGACATCAGCCGACTCGCGCGAGCGTTCGGGCGGCCCACGAGCCGTTTACCCGCCGATGCCCGTACGCTCGCGCGATACGGCTGATGTCAAACGAGGCTTCTGAAATTCCTGCGATTGTTCGCGCCACCCACGATCAGTGAGGCGACAGATTCCCCCCAGAAGAGTACGGGTTAATCTGCGGGATTTTGCCTGCCTTGCGGCTTGAGACGGCCAACGACTATTGGAAACCGGGCTTTCCGATGGGTTGTCGTATGGTGAATGAGCACGTCTGATAGACTATTCTGTTCTAAGTCAGCGTGATGCGACCTGGTCCTGCTTTTCTGCTCCTTTGGCCCGTTCGCTGTCCCCAGACGCAACAGCTTCCAGTTCCCACCGCTTTTCTTTCGGAGAAAGTCGTTGATGACCAACGTGCCAGGCCCGCTCCAGCTCTTCGGCCTCCCCTTCCGTCCCCAATTTGTACTTCGTGCAACGCTTATGGTCGTCGCCACGATTTTCTGTCTGTCGGGTCCCGTTGGAATTGCCGCCGCGCAAGACGAAGGGCCGGCTGAATTTGAAGACATCGCCGGCCCCGGAGACGAGCCCGCTGCCGTGGATGACGGTGGGGCGGTCGGCGGCGGCGGACCAGCCGCCGTCGGTGGTGACGCTGCGGGCGGAAATGCAGGCGATGGCGGCGCCGACACTGCGGCATCCGACTCGTTGCTGACGTGGGTGCTGAATTCGCTCGGTTATTCGTACACGATCATCTTCCTGATTTTGTCCGTCACCCTGGTGTCGCTTTTTGTCATGAACATGCTGGCCGCCCGTCGCGAGACACTCTGCCCGAACGAGTTGATCGAGAGTTTCGAGGAAAAACTGAATGCCAAACAGTTCCAAGAGGCGTACGACATGGCACGTACCGACGAATCGGTGCTCGGCCAAGTGCTGTCGGCCGGACTTGCGAAAATCTCACGCGGATACAACAAAGCCATCGAAGGCATGCAGGAAGTCGGCGAAGAGGAAAGCATGAAGCTGGAACATCGCCTGAGCTACATGGCCTTAATCGGAAACCTGAGCCCGATGATCGGGTTGTTCGGAACCGTTCAAGGGATGATTTCATCGTTCCGAGTGATCGCCACCAGCCCGAACACTCCCAAGCCGGCACAGTTGGCCGAAGGGATCTCGACCGCGTTGTTCACCACACTGGTCGGCTTGGCCGTCGCGATCCCCGCCATCGCTGCCTACAACATTCTGCGTAACCGAGTCGCACGATTGTTGTTGGAAGTCGGCGTGCAAAGTGAGAACCTGATGAGTCGCTTTGAGGACATTCAACCCGGAGGCGCAGCGAAGTGAAAGTCAAGTCAAAGAAGCCCGACCTAGCCGAAGGCGATTTGACTCCGATGATCGACATGACGTTCCAGTTGATCGCGTTCTTCATGGTGCTGATCAACTTCTCGCAAACGGAGTCGAACGATCGAGTCGTGTTGCCGAGCAGTCAGTTGGTAAAGCCCCCGGATGCACCGCTTGACTTTCCAATCATTTTGCACGTCGCGAAGGACGGGGAAATCATTTTGGGAGGCGACAGCTACACCACCGAAACGCTGACAACCGGACTGCGTCGTGAAATGGCGGTATTGAGGGCCGAAAAGAAAACTCCGGCCGACGCGAACGTCATCATTCGCGGGCACCAAGACGTGGCCGCCGGTCAGGTTCAAGAAATCATACGGGTCGCCCAAGAACAGCAACTTGAGCGTTTCGCGTTACGCGCAAAGGAGGATCGATCATGAGAATGCGTCATGAAGTCGAACACGAAAAAAACGAGTTGAACATGACCAGCATGATCGACATCGTTTTCTTGTTGCTCGTGTTTTTTGTGATGACGTTCAAGATCGTCGAAATGGAAGGCGACTTCACCGTCCGTATGCCCCTGGCGGGCAACGGCGCCACCGTTTCCGACATCACTGATCTGCCGCTGAAACTGCGGTTGCATGCCGACAACGACGGCAAATTAACGTCGATGTCGCTGAACGAGATCAACCTTGGGACCGATTTCACGAAACTTCGTGCGAACGTTGTTTCATTGGTCGGAACGGACGAACCGATCGAAGGTGACCAGGGTCCCGAAATCGAAATTGATACCGATTACAACCTGCGTTACGCCTACGTGATTCAAGCGATCACATCGGTCAGCGGATACAAAGACGGTAACGATCAGGTCGTTAAATTGATCGAGCGAATTAAGTTCGCCAAACCACGTCGTTAGGCAGGAGTAGGAGATCGATCCTCGTTCGTCCGGCGCGCAACGATCGATGCCCGTACCTTCGCGCGATACGGCGGATATCAAACGACGTTCCCTGGTGCCCGCGCTGGTTCACCTCGGCGCCAGAGCGAAACGATCGACAATC
>JAGQPO010000202.1 GCA_020426665.1 Planctomycetales bacterium | reverse complement strand
GTCCGTCGTACAAGTCTTGATTAACGCTAATCTTTAATCCAGACAAAGCGCTGGTGCGATGTTCCAGCTGAAGATTAGGGTTCCGCTACCCAAAAACGGAGCAGCCGAGGAATACGAGCCACCCGGTCATCCAGGGTTTGGTGGTCACGGCTATCCATCACAGGCGAGTGTGATTTTGATGTCGTTGTAACTGACCTCGCCACCCAATTGATCGAACAAGGGTTTGATCGCGCCTTTTTCGGCGAGGTGTTTATTGTCCAGGATTTGTGCAGCATCCCGAGGATTGACCCATGTCGTCGGATCACTGATCCCGTGGTGACGGATGTATTGGGTCAGATAGTTCACGACCGTGCTTTCGGCCCGCGCAAGTTTTCTGGCGACATCACCGATCGAATCACCTGCTCGGAAGTGTTCAAAGGCGGTCATCGCTCCAGTGGATGGGACGAAGCTTGGGGGCGCCGACGGCGCGTCGCGTTCCAGGTTTTGTGCGCGGCACACTGAATCGATCACGTCAAAGAATTCCTTGCCAAAGGTTTCCAGTTTTCTGGTGCCAATTCCTTGGATCTTTCCCAGACCGGTCAGGTTTGATGGACGCACGCGGGCCATTTCCCGCAACGTGGCGTCGCCAAAAACGGTGTATGCCGGAATGCTTCGCTGGGCAGCAATTTGACTGCGTCGCCGACGCAGGGAATCGAACAGGTCGCGATCAACACCCTGCCACGAAACAGCAAAATGGTTGCTGGTTTTGTTTCCGGGGTTGCCGGGAAGCGTCAGTTTGGGATTCCCCAGACCGCGCAACAGTTCTCGCCCCGATTGGGTCAACGACAGGGTTTTGTATTTCCCGTGACGGGCAAGATAACGCTGGCTGATGAGTTGTTCGATCCAGACCTTGATCGCCATCGGACCGTTTTCGCTAAGTCCACCAAAAGAATCCAAGTCATCGTGACGATGCTCCGAAACCCGTTTGTGCGACTTACCGGCTAAGACATTGGCGGCATGACCGGCACCGAATTTTTCTTTCATGTCCACAACGCATCGCAGGATCGTTTGGCTGGTCGGGATCGGATTTGGAACCAGTTTCAGTTCGTTGAAGCAGACGTCACACGCGTTACACGATTTACGCTTGAATTCTTGACCAAAGTATTCCACGATCGACTTGTGACGACAGTCGATTCCATTGCATAGATTGTACATGGCTTGCAGCGACTGCTCGGCCGCTTGTCCGCCATGCCCGCCCATGATGTCTTTCCAAGTTAAGAAATCGCGCGGGCTGTGGAGCAAAACACATTCTGCTTCCAATCCGTCGCGACCGGCACGGCCGCTTTCTTGTTGGTAGTGTTCAACCGACTTCGGCATCCCCGTATGGACAACAAACCGCACATTCGATTTGTCAATTCCCATCCCGAACGCAATCGTCGCGACGATCACATCGCAACGTTCCTGCATAAACGCGTCTTGGCTGGATTGGCGTTGTTGATCGGTCATGCCTGCGTGATAGGGTCGCGCTTTCAAGCCCAGTGTGCATAACGCTTTCGTGGTCGTGTCGACTTCACGGCGGCTGATGCAGTAGACGATTCCGGATTCACCGGCATGCCGCCCGGCGACGTCCATGATCTGTTTCGTCTTCTGTCCGGCACGAATCATTCGATACGTCAGGTTCGGCCGGTCAAAACTACCCACGATTGATTGGGCGTTGTGAAGCCCAAGTTGTTCGGTAATGTCCCGCCGCACGGGTTCCGATGCCGTCGCGGTGAACGCATGGACGGATGATTTTGGGAAACGCTGTTTTAATGCGTTCAGATCCCGATACTCGGGCCGAAAGTCATGCCCCCATTGGCTGACACAATGGGCTTCGTCGATTGCAAAGTAGGAGACGTGTTGTTGTTGCAAAAATTCCAGTGTTTTCGGCGATAAAAGCCTTTCTGGTGCAAGATACAGCAACTTCAATTCCCGATCGCGGATCTGCTGGGCGACCAGACGTTTTTCGGAATCGCTTTGAGTGCTATTCACGTAGGACGCCCGGACACCGTATTGGTTCAAGGCGTCAACTTGGTCTTTCATCAAAGAAATCAGCGGCGAAACAACGACCGCAAGACCATCGGTGCAAAGCGCCGGCACCTGGAAACAAATTGATTTTCCGCCGCCGGTCGGCAACACCGTCAAGCTGTCCTGGCCGCTAAGAACGGTTCGGATCGATTGTTCCTGAAGAGGGCGGAATGAATCGTAGCCCCACACGTTACGCAAGACATGCCGTACATCTGTCATCGGATTTTCCCCAGACTAATGTGCAAGTGACAAAAGTTATCGGGTAGTTCCGATGCTCGGCGGATCAACAAAAAAACACGGTATCCGCGCGACGGCGATCATTCGCTGATCGAATCATGACGTTACCGGCCGATCTAGTCAACCGTCGATGCGTCAAACAAAAGTTCGCAAAATGATCGCGACAAATATAAACGTGATGACGCACAACACCCAGGATGCAATCAACCGACGAAACATGCCGGGATCACGATAGGCCACAGCCGGAACGCGAAAAATCAATAAGTACAGCACGTAGATCGTCATCAATGGCGGCAGAACAAGCACTCCAATGACTGCACCTCGGAAGACACGTGAAACGAGTTCAACGATTTCCGTGTCATGTTCCAGACCGAACGGATCCGCCCGAAATGCGCGATGATCCTCCGAAAGCAAAACCGGGGCGTATGGATTTTCGCTAGCCGTCGTACGTGCCGGTTGATCGGCAACGACGAATGAACCCGATTCGTGAACGACCATCGGTTCGATCTCATACGCCGGACGCGACACGTCGAAATCGTCCCGGACCTTGTTACAGTTCCAGCACAGATCAAATAGCGGTTCATTTCGCTCGTCACAGCGACTGCATGTCCATGCGGTGCGCTCGGCCCGCTCGATTTCGTCTTCGCGCAACACTTCGCTGGCCCTCTGGAAATCCTCAGGGGCAACTTCGACGCGTACGCGGACGACCGCCGAACCGATATGGCTGAGCATCGTTGCGACTTCGCCGCCGTTGACGACAGCCATGATCCCGGCAGCGTCCAACCGCGTTCGTAAGATCTCGGCTTCAACCGCGTTGGAAAAAATTTGAAGTGTCCGCATCCCGTATCACGCATCAAGTAATGTGATGAAACGATTGTCCGAATGAACGTAATGACGATCCGCTACGTATCGCTAAAGCGTCTATCGTAACCGGCGAAACCGGATCCTGTGGATCGGATCACGGGACATGGGCCTCTATCGGTTTCCGTCCGCTGCAGAGCTGTCCACGAATCCCGGGAAATCTCACACTCCACCAGGTCCGCCGGCAATATGAAACTTCCAAAGGGACGGGCATCGCGATGGTGGTTGTTGCTGGCCGTATTGGTGTTCGGAGTGCCGCAATCTAGCTGGGTGATCACAAAAGCGATGGGTTTGATCCCCTACGGATCCGTTGTGAATGGGCCATATGAGTTTATCATCACGTACGTTTTGTTCGGTGCCTCCACGGCCGTAACACTCGGATCGAGCATCGCGATTCTTGCATTCATCATGTTGCTCGGCGGCGATCGCTGGAGACGCGTTGTCGCCGCGATTGGTTTCATCCTCTGTTCCGTTTTCGTCAATCTTGGAGTGCTGTACTTCATTGAGCCAATTTGGTTTCGATTCGTCATGATGAACGATACCGATCTGCTGTCGCTGCTCGGATACTTGCTTTTGCCAATTTCGATGTCGATGACGTCGTTGGCGGCAGCGGCGGTCATGCAATTTTTTCGCGGTTGGAGCATGCTGTGTAAAGACGCACCTCGGCAAACACGTCCGATTGATTTGACGACCTTACTTGAATGGGTCTTCATCAGTGCCGTGCTGTTTGCATCACTTCGCGTCACGTTTGTGCTGAGATATCAATCCAACTACGACGTCATGTTCTACGAATTAGTGATGGTCTTGCTGCCGTCGACGGGTATTGCGGTGGCGACGATGTGCCTGTTTCGTTGGCTGCTTGGGACAAGCGTTGATGCCCCGATACGCGAGACGTCGCTCAAACGCCGCGTGGGCACCAGAATGGTCATCGTGATCATCCTGGTTCACGGTGTGGTCTACGCAACGGCTGTCAGGTCACTTCAGTGGCATGACCCTTCAATCGCAATCGGGCTGCACTTACAAAGTGCGATTGCATCGCTGACCACTTGCTTGGTCGGAACCGTCAACGTCGCCGCGATCGTCTATTGTTTTCGCAAGCTGGGATATCGTTTGGCAGCGTATTGGGACGCTGCATCTGACCCGTTGTCGGTCTGATTATTGACCAGTCGTATGATCACTTCATTTTCACGCGGCACAGATAATCGTCTGCGGTGATGTAAAGGTATTTCTGGTCGGCGTCGAAGGTACAATTACTGACGCGACCGCCGGTGACAAATCGGCCGAGAAGCTTTCCGTCAGGTGTCAACACGTAAATCGCTCCGGGGCCGCTTCCGAAAATGGTTCCATCGCTGGCGATCGTCATCCCGTCGGGCAGACCAGGATAGACATCCATCGCCGACTTGGCGTTGTACAGTTCCTTCCCGGGACCGAGCGTGCGGTCTTCGTTAAACGGGAACGCCATCCAAATCGGTCGGTCCGGATCACTTTGGGCAACGTAAAGTGTTTTTTCGTCCGGCGACAAACCGATTCCATTCGGTCGAGTCATCTCTTTGGTCAAGAGAGTCAACTTGCCATCGGTCGAAAACCGATAGACGCCACAGAAATCTAATTCGCGTCGTGGGTCGTCAGCTCGCTCGGGTAACCCATAGGGCGGATCGGTAAAGTACAAGTTTCCTGCTTTATCGAAGGTCAAATCATTGGGGCTGTTTAGTCGCTTGCCTTGATAGCGATCGACCAGCGTCATCTTTCCGCCGCCTCGCGTCAGGACTGACACGCGTCGGTCGCCATGTTCGCACATCGTCAACCGGCGTTGGGGATCGAGTGTTAGACCGTTTGTTCCGGGTTCCAGCCCGTAATAACTGACACCCGTGTAACCGCTGGGTTGCATGAACAGTTCGACGCCGCGCGACGAGGACCAGCGAAAGATGCTGTTGCGTGGAATGTCGGAAAACAGCAGATGACCGCCGCCGTCGTCGGCGATCCAGACCGGTCCTTCGGTCCAGGTGAACCCGCCGGACAACACTTCGATCTTCGTTGTCGCGTCGGCAAACCGTTCCATTTCAGGGGAAAGGACCTCGACCTGGCCGATCGTCGAAGGCGTTTGGGCGGTTCCTCGGGGAGCACAGCAAACAACGAGGACAAGAAAAAACAAATTGGTTGTGTTTCGCATGGACGTGAATCAAAAAAGGAGGAGCGTTATTCCGCGTCCTTTAGTGTATCCAAATCATTTTCCGGTTTGCGAATTTGTGCCCTTGGTTTTTCGGTAATCGTCCCGGGGACCAGCCAGGGGCCGGTGGAATGTTCCTTGATGACCCGGAATAATTCCGTGTTGTCGATCGATTCGACCTCCAACAAACGCTGGGTGATCGCCTCCAAGACCTCGCGTCGCTGTGACAGGATTTCTCGGGTTTGGGCCAATGAATCCTCGATGATTCGTGCAACTTCTTTGTCGATCAGTTTCGCCGTGTCTTCGCCGTAAGTCATGCTGTGCCCGTTGCCTCCGCCGCCGGCCAAGAAGGGCGATCCGGTGCTGCGTCGGTAGTTGATCCGTCCCAGGCGACTCATTCCGTAATCCATCACCATACTGCGAGCGATCTCGGTGCATCGTTCCAGGTCATTTTGGGCTCCGGTGCTGATGTCCTGTAACACCATTTCCTCAGCCAATGTGCCTGCCAGCAAGACCTTCATTCGGCTTTCCAGCTCCAATTTGGTCATCAGATAACGCTCCGATTCGGGCCGCTGCATGGTGTAGCCCAGTGCCGCAAATCCTCGCGGAATGATGCTGACCTTGTGGACCGGATCGGTATTGGGAAGTGCCGCGGCGACCAAGGCGTGGGCGGCTTCGTGATAGGCGACACGGATCTTTTCGTCCTCGTTCATCACCCGATTCTTTTTTTCCAATCCCGCGGTGACACGATCAACGGCCTCGTCAAACTCCTGGGTGCTGACCGAGGACTTTTCCGCGCGGGCGGCCAACAACGCGGCTTCGTTGACCAAGTTGGCCAGGTCGGCACCGACGAACCCGCTGGTGATCGACGCGATGTGACGCAAGTCCACGCCGTTATCTAATTTGACGCTGCGGACGTGGACCTTCAAAATCGCTTCGCGTCCAGCGATGTCTGGGCGGTCCACTAAGACCTGGCGGTCAAATCGTCCGGGACGCAGCAAGGCCGGATCCAGAGTCTCCGGACGGTTGGTTGCCGCGACCACAATCACCCCGTTGTTGGAATCAAATCCATCCATTTCAACCAGTAGCGCGTTGAGCGTCTGTTCGCGCTCGTCGTGTCCGCCCACGACACTGCCGCTGCGGCTTTTTCCCAGCGCGTCCAATTCGTCGATGAAGATGATACAGGGTGCGCGATGGGTTGCTTGTTGGAACATGTCACGGACGCGTGCCGCACCGACACCGACAAACATCTCGACGAAATCGCTGCCGGACAGACTGAAAAATGGAACGCCTGCTTCACCGGCAATGGCCTTTGCCAACAACGTCTTTCCCGTTCCCGGTGGGCCAACCAACAGGACGCCTTTGGGGATGCGACCGCCGAGTGCCTGGTACTTTTCGCTGTTCTTTAAAAAGTCGACGACCTCGCGGACTTCTTCAACCGCTTCGTCGATTCCCGCCGCGTCGTCGAACGTAATCGAAAGGTCCTCTTGGCCATGTAACTTTCCGCGGCTTCGTGAGAACGACATCGGTGACCCGACGCCCCCGATTCGACGCAACATCACCACCCCGATCGCGATGATCGCACCCAACATGAAAAGGTTGAACCAATTCTCGGCGAGCCAACGATTGGGGCGGACGTTGTCCCACAAGACCCCTGACTCACGTAACAATTTGTCAAAGTTTGCGTCTTGGGTCTCGTTGACAACACGAATCGTTTCGAAATCAACCTTGGTCGGCTTGTTGTCGGGGTCCGACGCCAGTTTTCCATCGTTCCCGAGCGAACGATACATCACCGAACCGGTGATTTTCTCGTCGCCGACTAAAACCAATTTCAAATCAGAAAATTCCCATTGGACGCCGGTTTCCTTTGGGGATTCGACGATCACCGTCGGCGTTTCAACTTTGCCGCCGTCTTCAACGACCTTTCGCTGCTTGGCATGTTCGACCAGCAATCTTGCCAGATCAGGATAACGCAACGAACGCGGGTGGGGACCAAACAGCAAGGCACTCATCATCACGGCAAAGATCACGCCGATAATCACCAACCACACGCCGCCGCCACGAGTCTCTCGCGATGGGGCGTCGCCGCCTCGTGAATCGTGGTCGTCCGAACCGCGTTTGGAGCGTTTTTTGTCACTCATCAGGAATTGATAACAGCGTCGAGAAAGAAGGGGAAACGGCAACGATAGGCACCTGTTGCGGTGCAAACTAATTCGATCGCATGCCAATCGCATCCTATTGTTCGATCGAAATGTGCGATGGACAACCCACCGCCTGCCGAGCATGCAGCAAGGTCGGGTCGTAACAATCGTGGGGATCGTCCATGATAAACGTTTCCAGGGATTCGCCCGAAGCCGCCGGAATCGCCAACGTGACAAAAATCTCACCCGAAAACAGACTCGCAAACCGTGGAATCGAGGACGCCGCTGGACTGACTGCGGACGCCGCGAAAAACGCGGACCCGTCGAATCGTTCGGTGATCAACGTGGCTGTTTTGGGTTCGACCGGCAGCATCGGAACCGCGACCGCCGAAGTCATTTCGCACCTGAACCAAATCGACCCGGCGCACCGATGGCGTCTGTGGGCTGCGTCGGGTCATCAGAATCTAGATAAACTGGAGGGTCTGGCAAGACACGCGATCAGCCATCGGTATGGATTGGAGCGGTTGGTTTTTTCCGACATCTCGATCGGCCCCCCGGCAATGTTGGCTGATCGATTCCGCCCGCTCGGTTTGGATGCAAGCCAGTTGAAGGTTGGCGCGGAGGAGTTGGTTGCGGTCGCGCGCGACGAAGCGGTTGATGTGGTGGTTGCCGCCATCGTCGGCCGGGCGGGACTTGAAAGTACGATCGCAGCGGTCGAATCTGGAAAGCGTGTGGCCTTGGCGAATAAAGAAACGCTGGTCGTTGCCGGCGGATTGGTCAGTGAGAAAATGGTCCAGTCGGGCGCGCAGTTGATGCCTGTCGACAGTGAACATTCGGCGATCTGGCAGTGCATCGCCGATTCACCCAATCCGGCAAAACGCTTGATTCTAACCGCCAGCGGCGGGCCGTTTCGGTCGGCCAGTCGCGAGACCATGCACAACGCGACTCCCGCGGACGCGCTTGCCCACCCGACGTGGCAAATGGGCCGAAAAATCTCGATCGATTCTGCGACGATGATGAACAAGGCATTGGAAATCATCGAAGCGCGGTGGTTGTTCGATGTCACCGCGGACCAGATCGAGGTAATGATCCACCCCCAATCGATCATCCATTCGATGGTCGAGTTTTGCGATGATTCCGTGCTGGCCCAAATGAGCCCGCCGGACATGAGATTGCCGATTCAGTA
>JAGQPO010000201.1 GCA_020426665.1 Planctomycetales bacterium | reverse complement strand
TTTCGCCATGAAACGTCAACGAACATCGCGACATCAAACGATACATGATCGGAAGAATGCCCGTCGCCGCGGCTGACATCAAATACTTTGCGACGTACGGCGTGTGGGCGACCGCTTTTCCGTAGGTCAATGTTTCGGCAAAAGCGATAACCAAGGGCGCCGCAACGAAGACGCCCAAATACAACGACATCGCCGCAACAAAAATCAAATACCGTGATTTGCTTCGCGGATGCCGCAGCCACAACCAGATGTGCAGCATCGACAGCGCGCCGGCCGCCGGCAGAAACCAAGCCACGCTGATCAGAATCAAAGCCAGCGCGACGGGCACCGCATCGATCACACGGTCTTGGGGAATCCGGGGCAGACGCATCAATTAAACCCACAGGCAGTCGATCGAACCGGCAATCAATAACAACAAACTGATCGCAACATTCGCATTGAAAAACGCTTCGCCGACTCGTTTCAAATCGTCGGGTCTGACCAGCGTGTGTTGGCGAATCACCAACGCCGCGATACCGGCCAGCGCCACCCAATACAACCATCCGAAACCGATATTAGGTGCCAAAATCGGCATCGCGACCAAGACGACCAACATCACCGTGTGTGCCGCCGCGGCAATCCGAAACGCACCGACGACACCGAAACGGCTGGGCACACTGTGTAATCCGGCCGACGCATCAAACGCTTCATCCTGGCAAGCATAGATGATGTCAAAACCGGTTACCCACGCCGCAACAGCCAGTGCCAACAACAACGGCGCAATCAAGTCGCTGGCCGGGTGGAATGTCTCCGGACCACGGATCGCAACCCAAGCACAAATCGGCGAAAGGCTGAGCGCCACTCCCAGCCACAAATGGGCCGCACTGGTAAATCGTTTCGCCAACGAGTAGCCCAGCAAGAAGAGCAAAATCGGCAACGACGCAGCCAGTGGAATCCAATTCGGAAGAAACAATGTTGTCGCGCCGACAAAAACGACACTGCACGCCAGCGTGAAGACGGCAACGGATCGGCGTGACAGAATTCCGGCGGGCAGATGGCGGCCCCGTGTCCGTGGATTTTCCGCATCAATTTTGTGATCGGCCAACCGATTGAATGCCATCGCGGCGCTTCGAGCGGCAACCATACAAATCAAAATTCCAGCCAGATCGCGAAACCGAAATTCGACGGACTGTCCGCTCGGCAGTGGCGTTGCGATCGCCATCACGGTTGCAAGTGCGGCAAACGGCAAAGCGAACAACGTGTGGCTGAACCGAATCAACCCCAGCCAGTTCGATAAATTTCCACCGCTCATGATTCATCCTTCCATCGCTTGATCAACTGGTTTTCTAAACCAAGCTGATCCATGATCCGGCTGACGACAAAATCCAATAACGAATCCAGCGAGTCGACATCATGGTACCAACCGGGCATCGCAGGCAAAATCACTCCGCCGGCCGACGCGATGCGGTGCATGTTTTCCAATTGCAAAACACTGAGCGGAGTTTCACGCGGGACCAAGATCAATTTGCGATGCTCCTTCAGGTGGACCTCGGCGGCGCGTTGGATCAGATTGCCGGCTGCGGCGCGGGCGATTCCGCTTAACGTGCTGCCGCTGCACGGACAAACGACCATTGCCGACGTTTGAAACGAACCGCTGGCGATCGGAGTCATGAAATCGTCGTGGCGGTGATAGAAGAACCGATTATCCAGACGGTCATCCCAATCGGTCTGTTCAACCGACCGGCGATGTTGCGACGTCGACCAACTGGGTACAAATGAAATCAGTGACACCAAATCGAGTCGATCGAGATCCACCGTCAGCCCCGTTTCTTGTTTGATCACCGCCGCGCCGCTGGGGCTGATTGTCAGGTGCACGTCGACATCGGCATGCCACAGCGACTGCAACAATCGAATCGCGTACATCGCGCCGCTGGCCCCTGTGACTCCCAAAACGACAGGTTTGCAACCGGACGACACTGTCATATCGTGGCTCATTGAGAATCCTTTGCCGCGGTGGGTTTGGTACCTTCGTAGATGGTACAGACCCCGAAGGTCAGCGGCGTGAATTTGACGTCCACCAATCCGGCCGCTTCCATTCGATCGGCAAGCGCTTGGCCATCGGGAAATCGGCTGACCGAGTCCGGCAAATACGAATACGCGGACTTGTTGTTGCGCGCGAACCATTGACCGACACGAGGCAAAACGTGTCGGAAGTAAAAATTGTACGCATGGCGAAGTCCGAACAGCGTCGGTTTGGAAAACTCCAACACCATCACCTGTCCGCCGCTGCGACAAACCCGAGTCATCTCGCTTAGTCCCCGGTCGGTGTCCGCGACGTTCCGCAATCCAAACGCAACGGTTACCGTTTGGAATCGATTGTCGGCAAACGGCAATTGTTGCGAATCAGCCTCCAGAAAATCGATCGACTCCGACGGTGATCCTGCGACGCGTTTCCGGCGCGCGATTTCCAGCATCGCATAACAGAAATCACTGCCCACAACTTCGACATCACGTGGGGCCGCCTCGGCGATCGCGATCGCCAGGTCGCCGGTTCCCGTACAGACGTCAAGCGCCGGAACACCGGGAACCAATCGCAAACGCTTGACGGCCTGATTTCGCCAGTGCTTGTCGATGTTTAGCGACAACAGGTGGTTCATCAGGTCGTATCGCGGCGCGATTTGACGAAACATTTCGCGGACACGGTCATTGCTCTTGTCCAACTGCTGTGAGTCGTCAATTTGCATGAGTTTTCTGGACGGTGATGGCGTCGCGTTTCCTGAGCGTTTTGGAGCAGAATCGGTCGTGTTGGCGATCATCAGGAGAGACGGAATAAGTGGTCTGAAAGAGAGAAATGTACACAAATCGGCCCAATTTGCTCGCCCCGTTCTGGCATGGTCGTCGCGTTTTGGGAAGGTGCTTACCCCGATGAACCGCCGGATCGGGCCGTCGTAAACAATCAAAATCCCCAAGATCATGCCGATCTGTGCCGTTCCGACCCAAGTTGTCGGCTCCCGTCCTTTCGGAAGGCGGTCGATGGATTTAAAACTTGGCGGCGACAATCAATCCAGTAGCAGGCCAAGGTGAATCAGATATGTCAACTCGCGCGCCCGACGGGACGAACTTTCCACCAACTGACGCGGTGGTCGGTGTGATCATGGGCAGCAAGAACGACTGGGAAACCATGCGACCGGCATGCGAGATTCTTGAGTCGCTGGGAATCAAACACGAGCGAACCGTCGTCAGTGCCCACCGGACGCCGGCTCGTATGTTTGCCTATGCTAAAACGGCCCGCCAAAGGGGACTAAAGGTAATCATTGCGGGAGCCGGCGGGGCGGCCCATCTGCCTGGGATGGTGGCGTCCGAGACGTCTTTGCCGGTGATCGGTGTACCGGTCCAAAGTCGCGCCCTGAGCGGTTTGGATTCTCTGCTTTCGATCGTCCAAATGCCCGGCGGAATTCCGGTGGCGACCATGTCGATCGGAACCAGCGGGGCAAAAAACGCGGGACTGATGGCGGCACGTATTCTTGCGATCGGTGATACAGGTATCCGAGAAGCGTTAGAAAAATTCATCGATCATCAGACACAACAAGTGCTTGATGCGACCGAGCTGGAGTAATGCACGGGTGACGAACGAACAATCGAACGAATCGACGAATTTGCCCGACGCCACGATTCTGCCGGGTGCCACGATCGGCATGGTCGGCGGAGGACAATTGGGACGGATGTTTGCCATCGCCGCGATGCAAATGGGATACGACGTCGTCGTGTTCTGTGGTTCCAGTGATGAGCCGGCCGGGCAAGTCGCGACACGAACCGTCACCGGCAATCTGATGGATCGTGAAACGGTGCACAAGTTCGCGGCGCAGTGCGACGTCATTACGTTGGAGTTTGAGAACATTCCCGCCGAGACGATGCGTTGGTGCGGCGAGTTTGCACCGACCTATCCGTCGCATCACGTTTTGGCAACCGCCCAAGATCGATTGATCGAAAAGCAAACGTTCCACGACGCCGGTTTGGCCGTCACTCCGTTTCAATCCGTCCGATCGGCGGACGAGGTTCGGTCCTTTGCCACCCAATACGGTTGGCCTGTGATCGTCAAAACGGCGCGCAGCGGTTACGACGGCAAAGGCCAGTATCGGTTGCAGAATGAATCGGACGCCCATGACGTTCCATGGGATTCGGCCGATGCCTGGATCGCAGAACAATGCATATCCTTCCAACGCGAGGCTTCGGTTATTGTTGCACGCTCGTCGGTCGGCGAAATTCGTTGTTTCCCTCCGTTTGAAAACGAACACCGAAACCACATTCTTGATGTTTCATTTTGCCCGTCAACGCTCTCTGGTGACCAGTGTGACCAGGCGACACGTATCGCGACCAAGGCGGCAGAAGTCTTGGATTTGGTCGGTGTACTGTGCGTTGAATTTTTTGTCGTTGATGAAACGACTTTGTTGATCAACGAAGTTGCGCCACGGCCGCACAACAGTGGCCACCTGACGATCGAAGCGTGCCACACCAGTCAATTCCAGCAGCACGTGCGTGCGGTTTGTGGACTACCGCTCGGGTCAACCGATCTTCGAGTCGGCGGAGCCGCGATGGCAAACCTGTTGGGCGACGTCTGGGAAACAGACGGAGCCAATCCCTGCTGGAACCGATCGCTTTCGATTCCATCTGTGTCACTGCACTTGTATGGCAAGGCGGAACCGAAGATTGGTCGAAAGATGGGGCACCTGACCTCCACCGGACGCTCGGTAGAAGACGCCGTCCAATCGGTCAACGATGCACGCGATGCGCTGGAGCGAGTTCTTTGACGATTTCGGTCTGTCGTTGATCGCCTAGTGAAAATCTAATTGAGTTGGCGCACAGGGGCAGTGCTTTGTTCCAACTGAAAATTTGGGTTTCGATGGTAGCGGAAGCCGTCAAGACTTGCGGCGATTCCTGACTCCACCACGAATCTCTTGACGAGTTCCGCTACTCTAAAACTATGCTGTGATGTAGCGTCAGCGATTCTGGACGCTGAAGGCGAGACGTTGCAGCTCGCTTGCCAGGTCGACGTTGACGACCGCGGTTTTGCCCGGCAGCCGTAATGTGATCGGTGCGAAATTCAGGATTCCGCTGATCCCGGCGGCGACCAGGTCGGACGCGACCATCGTCGCCTGGTCGACCGGTACCGCAAGGATCGCTAAATCAGGTGACAGCTCTGCCAATTTGCCGGTCATCGTCGCGGCGTTCAAAATCGAAACGCCGCCGATTTGTTTGCCGATCTTGTTGGGATCCAAATCGAACGCGGCAACCAGTCGAAAACCCAATCGTTCGAAACCGCGGTAGCGAAGGAGTGCGTCACCGAGTGATCCGACGCCTACCAAAACGACCTGCCACTGTACCCCGCTGCCCAACACCGCCCCAATTTGCTCGGTCAGTTTGTCGATCGGATAACCGACACCTCGGCGCCCGATCGTTCCCAAGCTGCTCAGGTCGCGGCGTACAACGGCGGGCGATACGTCAACCAAAGCACCAAGCGCTTTGCTGTTGATGTGGGATTCACCCAGGTCGGCCAAGCGGTGCAATTCGCGGAAGTATAAGCTGAGCCTTCCGACCGCAGGTCGTGGCAATTTTGAAGATCCGCCGCTGGTTTCGGCGGTCGATTCGTTCGCGGGTCGCTGGTCCATTGCGGGATTGTAGCAGCCCGCGATCTGTCTGATTTGTCCGTTCCGACTGTTCTGTCCGATCTGTCCGATCCGACTGTTCTGTCCGATCTGTCCACTGGCTCAGCTGGTCGTGGTCTCCGGGCGCATCTGGGGACCATGCCGGAATAGCCGCTACATTCGGCAAGGCTTGCAATGACCGCATCCCCAGACTCCCCAAACCTCTTATTTTGCCCCCGCGTTGGTGTTTACTTGGTCGGACCAGCTTACGCAGTCGATGAATTGACGGCATAAGGACCCAATTCGTTGGCACGCAAGGTTTGTGTGTCCGCGCCATCTTTCTCCCACCGTTAGTGCGGGTAGATGGACAAGAGGTTTATTCAGGCGGCTGACTGTCATCTTCGGGTGCAGTCGAGGCGTCTGAGTCGTCTCGAACGGGGGGTCTTTCGTCGCAGTGCACGTGCACGCAAACAGTGCAGGAGGGTGTGAGCAATGGGTCTCGCATCATCCAGTGCGTCCCTTTGCAACCCAAAGTGTTTTCTGGAGAAAGAAGAGATGAAAAGGCTGTGGTTATTGCCCGCCTTGGCGATCATTGCGATCGTCTCGGGGGCTCAATCCGCACGCGCCGCCTATTGTGGTGCGATCAGCTACCAAGGTTGTAGCTCTTGCGGTGGTTCAGTTGTCAGCGACGGTGTCGTCGTTGATGGCGAAGCGGCTGCCATGCCAGTCGCCGAAGGAGCAGCACCGGCCAGTGCCGGCGGCAGCTACACCGTCATGCGTAACGTTACCGAAACCGTGTACGAGCAAGTCCAAGAGACTCGGCACCGCATGCGGAACGAAACGTACTATGAGGACCAAGAAGTCCAAGCGACTCGCGTGGTACCTTACACCGAGCAACGAGAAGTCCAGTACACCGTGATGGTACCGACGTACGAAACGAAAACTCGTACGATCAACTACACCGTCAACACACCGGTATACGAGACTCACGAAAAGGTCATCAACTACACGGTCAAAAAGCCTGTGTATGAGACCAAGACTCGTACGATCAACTACACCGTCATGAAACCGGTGTACGAAACGCACGAAAAGGTCATCAACTACACGGTCAAAAAGCCTGTGTACGAAACCAAGACCCGTACGATCAACTACACCGTCAACAAGCCGGTGTACGAGACTCGCAGCAAGACCATCAACTACACCGTGATGGTTCCTGTTCACGAAACCAAGTCTCGCACGATCAACTACACGGTTTACAACACCGTGCGTGAAGACAAAGTTCGTACCGAGAACTACACCGTCATGGTTCCAGAGCAATACACCAAGACCATCACGGTCAATGGTGGACACTGGGAAACCACAACGGAAACCGTTCCCGGGCCGATGATGCGACGCACGGTTCGCGAACCAGGCACGTGGACGTTTGATCCGTCGACATGCCGCAACGTGTACTGCCCCGGCGCTTGCCGAACGGAATGCGTTCAAGGTTGCCCCAAGACGATCTGCAAGAAAGTCTGGGTTCCGACTTGCGAACAAAAGGAAATCACTTGCACACGGTACAACAAAGAGTGCCGCACACGTGAAATCCCTTACACGGTTTGCCGTCAAGTTCCTGAGTGCAAGACCAAGGTCTGCAACTACACCGTCTGCAAGATGGTTCCCGAGTGCCGTACCAAGACTTGCAACTACACCGTCTGCAAGATGGTTCCCGAGTGCCGCACCAAGACCTGCAACTACACCGTTTGCAGCTATGTTTGCGAGCCCCGCACGAAAGTTTGCAAGTACACGACTTGCAAGATGGTTCCCGAGTGCCGCACCAAGACCTGCAACTACACCACTTGCAGCTATGTTTGCGAACCTCGCACCAAAGTTTGCAAGTACACGACTTGCAAAATGGTTTCTGAGTGCCGTAGCAAGACTTGCGAATACAAAGTTTGCAAGATGGTTCCCGAGTGCCGCACCAAGACCGTTTGCGTCAACAAGTGCCGCACCGAGTGCTACACCAAGACCATCAAGGTTGCCAAGTGCCGTCAGGTTTGCGAACCTTACACGGTCACCAAGTGCGTTCCTCGTACGGTCTGCAAGCAAGTCCCAGTGACCGTTTGCTGCCCGGCTCCTGCTTGCTGCGGTGCAGCAGCAGGCGACGCTTGCGGATGCGGATCGGCTGACGCTTGCGGATGTGGTGCTGCTCCGGCTTGCGGATGCAAAAAGGCACACGGCGGACTGCTGAAGAAGCTGTTCGGCGGTTGCAAGAAAAGCTGCAACAGCTGCTGTGACGTTGAGCCCAGCTGCGGATGCGCAGCGGAGCCGACTTGTGGTTGCGAAGCCGCTCCTTCCTGCGGCTGCTAATTGAATCGGCCAGGTCAGATCACGCCGTGCCACTAAGCACGGCGGCTGACCCGGCCAATCAGACTGCACGCGACAAGCCAGGCGGGGTGAGTTTCCTTTCGAGGGGGCTCACCCCGTTTTTTTGTCTAAACCGGCCGTCTGCGGTATACTGTTGCAAACCAACCGGAGTATCGAAGCTCTCTCTCTTCTCTTTTTCGAGCCGAATGCCGTGTCGCAGAGTCTTTTTTCAAGCGACTCCTCGTCTGCCCGCACGCTGCGATCGATTGATATGACGTCCATCCCACCGGCACCGCCGCCTCCATCATCTGACGGAAACCCAGCCGATCAGGGTCGGCCCGATCAACTTGATTCCGATGGCGAGACACTCGGCGGCGACGACTCGGACCTACAGTCCCTACACACCGGACCAAACCAGCAAGCACCAAAACAATCGCCACCAGGTGGCCGATCCAAACCGCTTTCCAAGAAGCCACTGCCGCCGCCACCGCCGCCGCCCCGCTCCACGTTGCCGCCCGTCCGCGCGATCACCGAACCCGCCGCGCCGCGAAGTGGCATCGGGTCGGCAAACACCCGTTGGCGGGGCGGCTTGCCGGAAATCAATACCCGCCAAACCCCTAAAACCGAAGCGTCAAAGCAGTCCGAGAAACTTACGAAACAGCTCGCCACCGCGGAGGAAGATAACGAAGAATCGGTCGCCGACTCCGTGACCCAGTCGGCGCCGTCGTGGTTGCTAAGCCTGGTGATCCACCTGATCGTGCTGCTGATTTTGGCGTTGATCACATCTCCGACTGGAAACGGTTTCAAGAACCTGGTTTTGAATTTCGGAATCAGCAGTGAACCCGTCGAAGATGCGTTGGAATTGGACCTTTCCACGCCGCAAACCGACCAAACCATCGATGCTCCAACCGACGCGATCGATGACGCGTTGGTGGAAACGGAGATACCGGACATTTTTGAACAAGTCCAGCCGGCAGAAATGGAATCGATTCAGCCGGTTCTAATCGGGTCGGAGACGATCGAGATCTCCAAACCCATGTTCAGCGGACGTAGCGGCGCGATGCGAAAAGCACTTGAAGCAATGTTCGGTGCAACCGACGAAACGCGAGACGCCGTCAAGTTAGGGTTGGCGTGGTTGAAACGCCAACAACATCGCAGCGGTTATTGGAGTATGGAAAAACCGTATTCCAACGGTGCAGTGACCGAGAACCGGCCTGCCGCAACGGCAATGGCGCTGCTGGCCTTTGCCGGCGACGGGAACACGCACTTACAGGGCATGTATCGCGAAGAGGTCGACAAGGGACTAAAGTATTTGGTCTCACAGCAAGACCGCGGAGGGTACATGGCAAGCGAGGCACGCGGCAACGAACGTACCTATGCCCAAGCTCAAGCCACCATCGCGCTCTGCGAAATCTACGGCATGACCAAGGATTCGTGGCTTCGGGCCTACGCCCAGCGGGCCGTCGATTACGCGCTCAAAGCCCAAGCCACCGACGGCGGCTGGCGTTACCGCCCGGACGAACCTGGCGACACCTCGGTGACCGGATGGTATGTGATGGCATTGCAAAGCGCCCGCGGCGCCGGGTTGGAAGTTGACCAGGCCAATCTGGACCTGATTTCCAAATACCTGGATTCGGCAAGCGTCTACTATGGAGCCGGATACGCCTACCAGCCAGGACGCAACGATGCATCCCCGACGATGACGGCCGAAGGCCTATTGTGCCGACAATACCTCGGGTGGGAACGCAATCACGGGCCGATGGTCGAAGGCGTAAACCTGCTAACGTCAGATGCTCCATTCGACATTTCGCAACACAACGTCTACTACTGGTATTATGCCACCCAGGTCTTCCACCACTTTGGAGGAAAACCTTGGGTCACCTGGAACGACCAAATGAAGGTTAAATTGCCGGCCTTGCAAATCCAGGAAGGTGCCGAGCGGGGAAGTTGGGCGCCTCAGGCGGATCGTTGGAGCATCGGCGGCCGGTTGTACACGACATGTCTGTCGATCTATTGTCTGGAAGTCTACTACCGACACATGCCGCTGTACGACCAAAAATAGAGCTGGTGCGGCTTTCGATCACTTCACCGTTGGTGTCTAGCCTTTGGGGACCGTCCAGCTTAGCGACAGCGGGTAGCAGTGTATTTTTGGGTGGAAATTCCCCTCTGGTGTGCGTCACCACCCAGTGATGTCACACGCCTTGCGAAATTCATCTCAAGTCTTCACGTCGGC
>JAGQPO010000200.1 GCA_020426665.1 Planctomycetales bacterium | reverse complement strand
CGCCCGTCCCCGCTGATCACTACCGACTATGAAGTCCGTGGTTTGCAAGTGGCGGTCGCCACTGTTTTTTGAAATTTCGTTTTTACATGGTTAATTGGTCCCCGTAGGTGCCTTCGTCGGAGCCGCTTGTCGGTCGCTCACCCCGGCGGAGCGAATGGAGACCGACAAGCGGCGCAGATGAATGGCACCGGTGCCTTTGTTGGTGAGCTTCGAGAGAGTGGTCTGCGGACGAATGAGCATCGTGGCGATCGGACAAGGATGTTGATTAAGCGACTATTCGAGGTGTGGACGCATTTGAACTTCTCGTAGATCCGCCCCTGGCGGACTGCGGTCCCTCAATGATCCTTGCACGGTTGAGACTCCTCCTAAGGCGAATCATCGGCGTCAACTTTGTTCGGTGCTCACACACTTGGGTAGGTCTATTCCTTGGTCGATCGTTACGGTGTTTGTCGCTGGCTTTTCTCCGGAAACTCGTGTTCGGTTTTGGTGTGGATTGGTTGCAGGTTCGTGGGATGTGTCCGGAGCGACGAGGACCGATTCGTTACGCCGATGTCGTTGCATCAGGCAGACAATCCTGGTTGTCCTCGTCGCTCGATACGATTCAGTGACTTCGATCATGCGTTTGGGTTCCCAGTCTTTCTCGTCACGTAGCATTGCCCAGGCGATGACAGTGATTTTGCGTGCCAATACGATCCCCGCTTTCTTCTTGCGGGTCTTTTGTTCGCCACAGATCGTTTCGTAGATGCCTTTCGCCCAGGGGTTGTAGCGGAGCGATGCCCAGGCGCACTCCACCAGAATGGTTCTGGCGAGTGGGTTGCCGCGTTTGGTGATTCTTCCGTTACGGTCAGTCTCGCCGGATTGATATTGATATTGGCGCGGGACCAGGCCGAAGTAGGCGGAGACTTGGCGTACGTTTTCGAATCGATGCGTTCCCGGCCGGTGTGCCAAGCTTTATCTCCTTTAGCGATTTCAATCCCGTGATTGACGAACCAGGCGCGGATGGTGTTTTTGGTCTTGTTGATTCGGCCATCGAGTGTCTTGCGAAACTTGACCAGTGATCGGAACTCACGATGCTTGGTCGATGGCATGTGGACATCTTTGAGTTCGCCCATCGCAGCCATACGGGCTAATTTGAACGCATCGTCTTTGTCAGTTTTCGCTTGACGTTGGCCCACCGCCAAGCCTCTTCGTTGGTGGAGCAGGCAAGGGTGGTCAGGCCGAACGATTCGGCCAGGTCATTGATCCAACCCGAGGGCCCACAGGCCTCCATGACAACCAGGTCGGCACCGCAATCCTTGAAGACAGTTTTGAAATGTTCACGCGTGGTTGGCGTGGTGAGAAACTTGGCTCGTCGGGTTTTGGAGTGATAAAAGCAGCAAACGGAGTTGAATTTACCGAGATCAATGGCGAGAATCTTCATTGTTTTAGTTCCTTGGTTTTGGTGGGTGGAGCGAATGTGACGGGCAACCGCAAGCTGCCCAGATCACGGGTCCGGGTCGCCAGTTTTAGACGAATGACTCCCACCCATCAAACCTCGGACTTACATGGATTCTTTCTGTCGATAAACAGCATGGTCAACCGAATATACCGACGACGAATCCAGTGGGCCGCAGTTATTGCGTTCAGCGTGCTCTTGCTTGCCGCAGCTTTGGCCTGGCATATTTGGTCGGGTCAACATGTCGCTCAATGGCAGTTGCTTCAACACATCGTTCAAATCGAAAACTCGGGCGTTGACGAACATAATGTTCAGCCATTCGGTTGGAGCCTCGCGATTCTCGGCCGTGACGACGAAATCCGCCGCTTGGACTTTCATCCTCAGTTTGATCTACCTCCCTTGAATGTGGATACACAGAAGTTGGAATTGAATGCGGTGCCCTGGCGTGATGGTATCAATCAGATCGCTCGAGAGCATCGGCTCGTCATGATTATGGAAGACCACTTTGTGTCAAAGCACCGTGAAATGATCGGTGCTACTTTGCCAATATTTCAAGAAGCGGGGTTTACTCATTACGCTGCCGAGGCGATTGGTGAAACCGGGGCGGCACTCAAAATTCGAGGATACCCGGTCGTAGAAACCGGCTATTACACTTCCGATCCTCAATTCGGCAACGCCCTGCGATGTGCGCTCGACCTGAATTTCGAGGTGCTCGGGTACGATTTTCGACCTTTCACTCACGAAGGGAGGGAAGAGTATGCCGCATCCGAACTTGCCAAGCTATTCAAAGACAGCTCACAAACGAGGTTAGTTGTTCATGCTGGTCTTGCGCACGTCTTCAAGTACGAGACTGATTTGGGGCAACGATGGCTCGCGTCGGTACTTTGGGAGAAGACTGGAATTGAGCCGTTTACGATTTGGCAATGGTCTGCCATGCGTGACGGTCAAGAGTATCATGTTGTAGCGGACGCCATTGATGAACTTGGCGATTTTGTCGAACCTGTCTTGTTGATGCCACCACCGAACACGGATTGCGGCCTAAGAAACGTCCCACACGTCGATGCAATTCTTGTTCATCCGCTGGACCGGAGCGTCGCTCCAGCCGAAAGAACGGTGTTGTTCCCGCGTGAGATGCATCGTATTGATGGAAAATGGCTCACCGAGCAATGGCCCGTGGTAGTAGCTGCTTACAAGAATGCCGAACCGATCACGGCCATCCCGCTGGATCAAGTTATGATGAGAGAAGGTGAGCAAGATTTCGTACTTTGGATCCCCTCATCGTCGGCGTATGATATCGTCGTGTTCGATCAAAATGGCCTGCTTGATTCCACCACAGAGAATGATCGTGATTCCGTGCTGGTGCGGGCCAGAAAATGACCGTTGAATCGAATGCGACAGATCCAAGCGGTGAACGGGAGCCGCCAATGAC
>JAGQPO010000199.1 GCA_020426665.1 Planctomycetales bacterium | reverse complement strand
AGGTGCCGTATGCAAGTGAAGCTCAGGGTGATGACGGGGAGTCACGAGGGAACGGAAATCCCGATCAGCGGCGACAAGTTTTTGATCGGCCGAAGTGAGTCTTGTCAGTTGCGTCCCAAGAGTGATTCGATCAGCCGCAAGCATTGCATTTTGGTGATTCGTGATGGCCGTGTTTTGATCCAGGACCTAAAGAGTCGTAACGGAACGTACGTCAACGAAAAGCGTTTGCCCAGCGACCGCGCAAAAATCTTGGCGGCCGGTGACCGGTTAAAGATCGGTAAGTTGCAATTTGAATTGGTGATCGAACATGGGCTCAAGGGCAACAAGAAGCCCCAGGTGGCCGACGTCGGCGAAGCGGCCGAGCGAACCGTTCAGGACAGCGACAGCCGATTTGAAGAAGTTGACGTGACAGGCTGGTTGGACGAGGCGGACCAGATCGATCGGGTGCGCAAGCTTTCGGATCCCGACACACGGCAATTTCGCATCGATGATTTGGACAAGGTCGAAGAGGAAGATTCATCGTCTGCAGCCAAAGATGCGTCCAGCGACAGCACCGAATTGTCGGTTAACGACAGTTCGCTGCTGGAACGATTGCGAGAACAAAAGAAGGCAAAGAAGGGAAAGCTGCCAGAGGGATTGAAGAAATCGATGACCGACAGCTCGAAAGCCGCGGCCGACGATGCATTGAAACGTTTCTTCAGCGGTCGATAGCGGATTTTTCGAACCCACGACTCAACGCGTATACTGATCGACTGAGACGTCCGCGAGTCTCGGCAGATCGAGAGGTAAAGAGGGATGCGAGATCGACCCGATGCCGGAGACGCGCGACCTTCGATCGACGTGCAGGGCGGAGTCTCAATTGAATCCAACGCCGCGCTTGCCAGACGGATCGTAGACCAGGACAGCGGCGCATTTGCGACGCTGGTCGATCGTTACCACGATTTCGTTTTTCGAATTTGTTTCGGGATTCTTCGTCACCGGCAAGACGCCGAGGACGCAACGCAAGACACATTCAGCCGTGTTGCAAAATACTTGGATCGCTGGGACGCCAGACGCCCCTTCGAACCATGGCTTGCGACCGTCGCCGGCAATCGATCGCGCAGCCAACTTTCGCGGCGCCGTTCCTACGCACCGCTGACTGCTGCGGCAGAACCACAAACGTTTTCCACGCCGGAGGCGCAAGCCGCCGCTGCGATGCAGGAAGAGGTATCGTTGGCAATGGACAACCTTCCGCAGCGGCAACGTATTGCGTTTGAGTTGTTCCACGAACAATCGATGTCCTACATCCAGATTTCCAAAGAATTGGATTGCCCGATCGGGACGGTCAAGACTCTTGTGCATCGCGCACGAACGTCGCTGATCGAGCAATTGCGGCAGCGTGACGTCCTGGCCTGTCGGGCCGGACAAGACACTTCGACCGCCAAAGGAGACCAATGATGAATTGCGATCAATTTCAGTCGCGAATGGATTCTCTGTTGGACATGCGGTGCGACGTTTCAAAAGACGAATTGCTCGGCCGTCATGCACAGACCTGTTCGGCCTGCGCAGAGCGGTTGTGTGTCTGGGGCCGGATCAGCGAAGTGGTTTTGATGGAGGCTGAGCCCGTAAACCGTTCGGTGCGTCGTTTTTCGCCCAATGCATCGCGCAGCAAAAACAAAGTTGTTTACGTTGGCGTTGTGGCTGTCGCGGCAGCAGTCGTTCTGTTTGTGTCGATTGGCCGTTGGCGATTCCCGAATTCAGCTCAGCCACGCGTGGCTTCGGCGATTGATTGGGACGCCCATTGGGATGCCCCGTCGGACGCCGGTGACGGCCAAGAAAATCTTGTCTCGGCCGCACCGCAAGCTAGACTGCTATGGCAGTCGGAGGGCTGGTGGACAACGATGCCCGATGAACAGTGGGTGCATTACACGATGCCCGGCGTCGACACGGTTCGACAGGGAGTTGCGCCGATCGGGCGTTCGATGAAACAGGCCATCGCTATCCTGATGATTCAAACGCAACCATCGGCCGTCAACACTTCTCCGGTTTCAACTGAAGTTACGCCCGAACCGTACAGCGAGCAAACCTCTCGCGGCACGGCCCAGCATCCTTTCGCGACCTTGGCATAACATGACAAATCAACGTTTGACGACGAAGCGATTGGCATTTCTGGTGCTCGCGATCTGTGTCGTCCTGTTGATCATCCCGCGTGCGTTGGCCGATCAACGCGTTGTCTTGAAAAGTGGAATTGCTTTGCAAGGGCTGATGGCGCCGATTGCGACACTGAACCGAAATCCGTTTCAGCTTGGTGGCCAAGGCCAGGGACAAGCCCGCCCGATCTTGATGGTCGATGACGGTTTGCGTCGTGTCTATGTTCACGAGCGTGGAATGGTATCCGGACCTCCGCAAGACGTACGCGGGATCGAACGAACCATCGAATTTAAACAATCGGTTCCGCTGGCCGGGAACGTTATTCAGGGAATCGGCGACATTCTGCAGGTCACGGAGTTCAACGAGTACGGCCGACGCATCATTTCGATCCGGGGCCCGACGGGGGCGCCGATCGATATTGTCCAAGGGATCACGGAAATCAATTCCCGATACGCGACGGTCAAGGCATTGGAGTCCAGGCCGGCTTATGACTGGGACATGCGAGTGGCAACCAGTTCCATCATGCCCGGAACGTTGCAAAGCATCTTTCGTCAACGCATCGATCAAGACGATTACAACCAACGGTTGATGGTCGTCCGATTCTTTATCGAATCCGAACGGTTCCGGGCGGCCGAAGAAGAATTAACGCGGACGATCCGTCAGTTTCCAGAACTGAAAGATATGGAGGCCCAACTGGTCGGAATCATCAGCCGCCAAGCCAATGTCTTGATCGACGAGGCAGCGCGTCGTGTCGAAGCCGGCCAGGAACAATATGCCCGCAACGTCTACGATCGTTTTCCGATGGATGCCGTCGATCGGGTGACTCGCGAAAAGGTTAATATCGCTGCGGAGAAGTTGCAGGAAATCGATCGCCAAGTCAAAGAATTGGTCGACGGTCTTCGCACCGACATCGGCGAGTTACCGGAAGCTCAACAGGTAGCGTTGAAAGGCGTTTTTACCGAAATTGAAAACGGACTGTCCTCGGCGACGTTGCGGCGGTTGAGTGATTACTCTCGATTGCGGGACTCACAAACCGTGTCGCGTGAAGAACGGGTTGCTTTGGCCGTCGCCGGTTGGTTGATGGGCGCCGGTTCGGGCGAACAGAATTTGATTGTTGCGTCGTCGCTTGTCCAGGTTCGCGATTTAGTCGCCGAATATCTTGGGTCGGCCGACATCGCACGTCGCTCCCAGATCATCGAAGAATTGCGCACGATCGAAGGTTCACAGATCGATTATGTCGCCCGATTGTTACCACAGATGCTGCCGGTCAAGTCTTGGCCCGAAGGTTCCGCAGATCCCAACATCCCTGGTTTCTTTCGCATCGGGGGTCAGCCGTCTGATCCGAATGCGGCGCGAGTCATCGACGAGCCGAAGTACCTGATTCAATTGCCACCGGAATATGATCCGCTGCGTGAGTACCCGTGTCTGGTCGTGCTTTCCCCGCCTAATGCCGCCGTCGAGTCGGAATTGTCGTGGTGGACCGGTGACTTTAATCCCGCCGAAAACATGCGTGCCGGACATGCAACGCGAAACGGATTCATTGTCATCGCTCCCAAATGGGGACGCGACACACAACGCACGTATGAATACACGCCGCGCGAGCATCATGCCGTACTTTCATCGTTACGACACGCCATGCGCCGTGCTTCGATTGATTCGGACCGAGTCTTTATCGCCGGCCACGGTGAAGGGGCAACAGCCGCCTGGGACATCGCACTGTCGCATCCGGATCATTGGGCCGGAATGATCAGTATCAACGGCGAACCCTCTAAGACGATCCAACACTACTTTCCCAATGCACGGACCATCCCGTTGTACTTTGTGATGGGAGAGGCATCCGGACCCAAACCGCCACTCAGCCGAATGGGGGCGGTACTGGACGATTACATGCACGTTCGCAACGACGCCACCGTTGTCATGTATCGCGGTCGTGGTCGCGAAGATTTCTACGAAGAGATTCCAGAACTGTTTAAATGGTTGAACGTTTCCACGCATGTTCGTCAGCCGATGCCACAGGAAATTGATACCGCCACGATGCGCAGGGGTGACCAGTATTTCTGGTGGCTTGAACTTGGACCGTTGAAGCCGCTGATTGAAATCAATCCGATCCTGTGGGATCAGGCCGAACGAATTGTTGCTGGAAAAGTCGACGCATCGGTTGGTGGTGGTAACACGATTCGCATCGAAGGGCCTGCCGACACGTTTACGCTGTTGCTGCGACCGGACATGGGTGTCAACCTGAACGAACAAGTGATCATCCGCGCCAAGGGTGCGAGCGTTCCACAGCGTTTTCAATTTGACGGTGAATTGGAGACGATTTTAGAGGACACTCGTCAGCGGGCTGACCGTAAACGCCCCTTCTGGGCGAAGGTCCAAGTCCCCGAAGTCGGGTAAGAACTGGACAACAGCCGTGCCCGCCATTCTGGTGACACGTCCCACCGGGGCTCCATTTCCCGGCTGCGCGTAATGGCTTACGCACGTTTTGATCTCTTTAGCGTCGACTAAGGGCATCCCGGCGGTATTTCCAATTAAAAACCTGGACGCCCCCCGGATTGAAACGACAATATGGGCCAAATTCAAGCGAAATGGTTCCGGAGAATAAGTCCATAATTGGTCGCGAACCGTTCCTGACTTGACAGGCTCCAGAATGTCAGAGGGAATCACAGATGCTCTCGACCCCCATTTCTATCCTTCATCAAAAACCAGTACGTTGTCCCAATCGGCTGAGATCGAGTTTCACGCCAACCCCGTCGAAAGCGGGTTGGTTGATGATGTCGTGGCGCTCGGGCCTGCGGACTTTCAACGGATCGGAATCCAACCCAAAGAAACGCGGCTTGATGTGATTCGCAGGGCGGCCAGTCGGGCTGCGAAATCACTCGCCAGGCGACAGTTGGATGCGCCCAACCCGATCACCGAGGAACAGCTTTCACGGATCGCCGTGTCGACGTACCGCTTGCTCGATCCGCGTCAGCGCGAGGACCGGCAATCGCGCGCCCACGTGGGCAGGATTCGACCGCACGCCCTCTATCAGGCGGGGCGGACTGAGTTCGCCGAGGGGCGGATTTCGATTCAGTGTTGCGAGTCATTCGAACCAGCGGTGTTGTCGCATCATTCCAACGAAATGGCGCACGCAAGTTCCGCTGGTGTTTCTGGTGATGAGCATGTCGCAGCAATCGATGATGATCAGGTTGCTGGTGTTCAATCGCCAACTGTCAACCGCGTCATTCAGATCGATGAAATTTTTCCGATCGTCAATGCGTCTGCTTTACCGGTGGGGCGAGCGCGACGTCTTGCATCGCATCCCGCCGTCATTTTGGCGATGATCATGATGCTGCTGCTAACCGCTGTGGCGATCTGGTATTGGGGACAAACGCTTCGTACATGGCCGAGCCGTTTGGTGCCAGAGGTTTCATAGTCGCTGATCGCTCCGCGATCGGAACGTTCGATCGCAGAGCGATCAACGACTTTGCGGATTCAACCCCTAAAGCGTTCCGGCAGATCCGGCCATTGAATGGCTGTCCAACAGGCTACAATCAGTGGTCGAGCGTTGGACCGGCGGTTTCAGGTCACTAAACTTCAACGGATGCTTTTGAATGAATGTCGCGATCGCAACACCCACTGCAACCACGCTGAAAGAATTGGTTGAAAGTGGCTGGGTCTCCAAAACGGTTAAACGCGAAATTCGCGACAATTTTACGCGAATGTTAGCTGCTGGTGACGAATTGTTTCCCGGCATCGTTGGTTATGACGACACCGTGATCCCCGAAATCAACTTGGCGTTATTGGCGGGCCATGACATGTTGTTTTTGGGCGAGAAAGGGCAGGCCAAAAGTCGCATCATGCGGATGTTGACACGCTTTTTGGACGAATGGGTGCCGTACATCGACCATCCCGAATTGTCTGTTCACGAAGACCCCTCCCATCCGGTCACATCGCTTGGCCGTCGATTGGTTGCCACACATGACCCGGAAGACATCAAGATCGCTTGGTGGCACCGCGACGATCGGTACGCGGAACGATTGTCACCAGGCACAAAATTTGCTGATATTATCGGCGAGATTGACCCGGCAAAACTGACCGGTGGCGTCAGCATGAGCGCCGAGGAGGCGTTGTCGTTCGGTCTGATTCCGCGCATGCATCGTGGGATTTTCGCGATGAATGAATTGCCCGAGCTGGACGATCTGGTGCAAGTCGGGTTGTTCAATATTCTGGAGGAACGCGACGTCCAAATCCGTGGTTATCCCGTCCGATTTGATTTGGACATCTTCATTTTGTTTTCCGCCAATCCGTCGACTTACAACCGCAGCGGAAAAGTCATCCCGCAATTAAAAGACCGAATCGGCACAATTGTGCAAACCCACTATCCGACCGAGCGTGATCAAGGCATCGATATCCTTCGACAGGAGATCGGTGAAGATTTGGGCGGCGACTATCCCGTCCAGGTTCCCTATTTCATGTACCAGTTGATCGAGGAGATCACCGAACAGGCCAGAAAAAGCAAATTCATTGACCAAGCTTCGGGTGTTTCCGCCCGGTTCTCGTTGGCAAACTTTCGGACGATGATCGCCTCGGCCCGTCAGCGCGGGATTTTGCACGACGAAAAACCGGCTGTTCCGCGGATCAGTGACCTCGGACACCTCTATTCCAGTTCGCTCGGTAAGTTGGAATTGGACTTGATGGGCACTCATCAGATGAGTGAACGACAGGTATTGGATTCCGTCGTCGCGAAAGCGATTGAAGTGATTTTTGGCGAATATGTTCAGCAGCACGGTTTGGGTGAAATCGCGGAAATCTTTCGCAGCGGTGTTCGAGTGGAAGTCGGCGACTTGCTTCCCAGCAGCGACTACGCGGACCGATTGCAAAGCGTGCCACCGGCCTGGGACCTTGCGTTCGAAGTCAACGCCGGTGAAAGCGAAGCGGTCCGAGCCAGTTGTGTCGAGTTTGTTCTAGCGGGCTTGTACAGCATGGACCGGATCAGCCGAGCCCAGCGCCACGGCAAGATTGAATACGAAGTTTGATGGACGAGACGATCTGATGAAAAAACGAATCGGCGGCATCATCCACGCATACCAAAAATACGACCCCGCAACATTTCCACCGCCCAGCCAACCGCCGCCCGACCTGGTTTCGCCGGCCTTTGAACAAGCGTTGATGTACGGTGAATTCCGTGAGTTGTCCGACGAGGAACTTGCCCGCGCCGTACGTTTGGACCCCAGCCAGATCCGTGGTCTCGGCCCCAGCATCGACTTTCTGAAAGCGATGTTGGAGGAACGTAAACGCAAGATTCTGGAAACCTATGAATCACGGTCGGTTCAAAAGAAGGCTCGCAAAGCGTTTCATCAAGCGGCAAAGGAAGTGCACCCGCCGAAAAAGTTCGCCGACACCTATCGTCAAGCGATCAACCGCGAACAGCCTTACTTGTTGGAAGCACTGTGGTATCGTGCCGAAGATCACGGTGGTTCGTTGTCGACGGACCTGTTGAAGGTCGCCGCCAGGATGGTTGACAAGCACAACATCGAAGAACTTGCCAGCAAGTACGAGTTCACCGGCAACGAGTCGATGTCGGTTCCCAAAGCACTGGAGATCAAAGAAGAACTGGAGAAGATCGACGAACTACTGAAGCAGCTCGAAGAGGCGGCCAAGACGGCCCAGATCGGATTGATCGATATGGAACTGCTCGGTGAGTTTGCACAGCCCGGTGATATGGAACAGCTGGAAGAGATGCGTCGTCAAGTTGAAAACTTGATTCGCGAAGAAGCCGAACGGCAAGGTTTACAACGCGACTCCAGCGGTCAATTCCGATTGACGCCACAGGCGTACAAGATCTTTCAAGGCCGGTTGCTAGAACGCATTTTCAGCGAACTGGCCCCGTCGCGAAGTGGTCGGCATCACGGCACAGTCGGTGAAGGCGCCGTCGAGTTGCAGCAAACCAAACCATATGAATTTGGCGACTCGGTTGCCAATATGGACATCCCGCAAACGGTCATCAACGCTTTGCTGAGACAAGGAGATCAACGACCGTTGCGATTGCACGGCGATGATATTGAGATACACAAAACGCGTAATCACCCGAAATGCGCGACCTGTGTCATCATGGACATGAGCGGTTCCATGCGCTATGGCGGGATGTATGTGAACGTGAAGAGGATGGGACTCGCTCTCGATGGACTGATCCGTCACGAATACCCCGGCGATTATCTGCAGTTCATCGAGATGTACAGCTTCGCCAAGCCGGTCCAGCGCGGTCGGGTCGTCGAGCTGATGCCCAAACCGGTCACGCTGCACGACCCGGTCGTTCGCCTCCGTGCCGACATGAGCCGCGAGGACATGAGCGAATTTCGGGTCCCGCCCCACTTCACCAACATCCAGCATGGGCTGGCGACCGCGCGGCGGATGCTGGCCGCCCAGGATACGCCCAATCGCCAGATTGTGCTGATTACCGACGGCTTGCCGACCGCTCATTTTGAAGGCGAAATGCTTTACTTGCTCTACCCGCCCGACCCGCGCACCGAGGCGGCCACCTTGCGTGAGGGCCAACTTTGCCGCCGCGAGCAGATCACGATCAACCTCTTTTTGCTGCCCAGTTGGTCGCAAACCGAAGAAGATGTGCGTTTCGCCTATCGTTTGGCGGAAACCACCACCGGCCGCGTATTTTTTACGGCGGGTCGGGATTTGGACCGATACGTGGTGTGGGACTACCTCCAGCGCCGTCGAGAAATCTTGGGCTAAATCGCCGCCAGAGCGCCGGACTTCCCCTACTGCGGTTGGGGTAGTCGTGGCTTGGCGTTCTGCTCCGCCACCGCCGCCGCAGGCCGGTGACGCGCAAGTACAACCCCGATATACTGCCTTGCTTCCCAAGTCCGCCGCGGCGGCCACCTTGGAGTTTGGGGGCAATGGGCAAGCTGAGGGCAGTCGCTGCTTCTCGGCAGGATCCGGATTGCTGGAGTGCCGAAAACCTCCTACAGTCCTTCGCGCGAAGCCTGGGCGGGCGACGCAGTGCGGCAGCTCGCCGACCTGCGTGGCGCGCGGTCGCCCCGCTACGACACAATTTGAGGAACCCTGTCCTTGACGATTCGCCACCTTTGGTTCGGTGCATGGGCGGTTGCGTGGTTGCTGGCTGGCGAGCACCGCGCGTCGATGGCTGCCGCACCGAGCGATACGCTGATGTCGTCGGCGACGCGAGGATACGTCTCGATCGCCGACCTTGCCGCGTTCTCGGCCAACTGGCAGCAAACCCAGATCGGCCAATTGTTCAGCGACAAGGCCATGCAGCCGTTCGTCCAGGACGTGAAGCGCCAACTGCAGCGCAAGCTCTCCGGCGTCCACGACAAGTTGGGCATCGAGCTGTCGGACCTGAAGGAGGTCGCCAGCGGCGAAGTCGCCATCGGGATGGTCGAACGACCCGACAGCCGCGCGGCGGTCGCATTGACCGTGGACGTCGCGGGACGCGAGCCTCGCGCACGCGAACTGCTGGCCGAAGTCGACCGCGAATTGCTTGCTCGGAAAGCCAAGAAAAGTCGCCAGCAGTCGGGCGGCGTCGAGCTGACGGTGTACGACGTTCCGCCGCAGTCGGCCAACGACGTGGCGCGGCAAGCGGTGTTTTGCCTGCATCAAGACATGCTCCTCGGCAGTGACAGCCGAGCCGAGCTGGAAGAAATGCTCAGCCGCATGGGCGGCGCCGCCGGCGACCGTCTGGCGGACGTGACGCCGTACCAAGCGACCATGGAACGTTGCCGGCGCGAAGCGCGCGGGCTCCAGCCGGAAGTGCGTTGGTACGTCGATCCGCTCGGCTATGCGCGTGCTGTACGTTCGCTCAATCGTGGCGAGCGGCGCTTGGGCAAAGACTATTTGCAGATCCTCACCGATCAGGGATTCGACGCCCTGCAAGGCGTCGGCGGCTACGTGAACTTGGCGGTCGGCGGCGCCTTCGAATTGCTCCACCGGACCGCGGTCTACGCCCCGCCTGTGGCTGGCGCCTCCGACAAATACCGATTGGGCATGCGGATCCTGGAGTTTCCCAATTCCGCCGACCTGGCGCCGCAGTCGTGGATTCCGCGGAAACTGGCCACGTACCGAACCCTCAATTTCGACGTCGACAACGGCTTCGCGCACTTCAACACGTTGTTCAACGCGGTCGCCGGTTATCCCGACGCCTTCGAAGGGGTTCTGGAAGGGCTTGAACGCGACCCGTTCGGTCCGCAGGTGCGGGTGAAGCCCGAATTCATCGACCACCTCGGCGATCGCGTGACGATGCTCACCGACTACGACGTGCCGATTACCACCAAGAGCGAACGCTTCTTGTTCATGATCGAAGTCAAGAACGAAGCGGCCGTGATCGCTGCGATCGACAAGTTCATGGGCGTCGATCCGCATGCTCACCGTCGCGAAGTCGCCGGGAAGCAAGTCTGGGAAATCATCCAGCCCGAGGACGAGTTCTCGGAGTTGGAAATCGGTTTTGGCGACCTTGATCCGTTGGCTCCTGCCCCCAGCGGACGCCCTGCAGCGAGCGAGCGCGCTGATTTCGAAGTCGTCCAAAATTCGGCCGTATGCGTCCATGACGGTCATTTGCTCGTCGCGTCGCACGTCGATTTTCTCGAAAAGGTGCTGACCGCCCCTCTGACGGACGATGCATTGCCGACGGCCGGCGACTATCGGGAAGTGCAGCTCGCCTTGTCGCAGCTCATGTCCGGTCCGGTCGCGGCCAGTTTCTTCGTCCGCACCGACGAGGCGTATCGCCCCACGTACGAACTGCTCCGCCAAGGCAAGATGCCTGAGTCCGAGACGCTGCTGGGACGATTCCTCAACCGCGTGCTGACCCCGCCCGAGGACGAAGACGAGGGGATTCCGCGCAAGCAAAAGATCGATGCGCGGGAGCTGCCCAGCTTCGAGATGGTGCGGCGCTACTTCAGCCCCGGCGGCGCTCTGGTCCGTTCGGAGGCCGATGGCTGGTTCATCGTCGGCGCGACGCTGACCAAGCAGGCCCCCCAGGCCCGCGCCCCCTCCGCCGGCGAAGCCCGTTACTAATCGAACCCAGGGTAGGCCCGGCTACCGCCGGCAGAACCCTGGGCTGAACGGCAGAACGCCTTCGGCGTACCAGCGCGCACGGCGTTGACGCGGCGTCGATGAGCTTGTTGTCAGGAGGGCAGCTGCGCTACCACCGCCCAACCTCTGCGGTCCCTCCGAGATCGTTGGGCTCGACACTTCATCGTAAGCGCAGCGCTTCCGAAAGCCCTTTGACGCAACGCCGTGAGGGATTATTCGCCGCGTAATCTCAGAATGGCCCTCTCGCAAAGACGCGGAATCTGAGTCAAACGCCCCGCAGGGGCCGCAACAAGGTAGCCCAGGGCAAG
>JAGQPO010000198.1 GCA_020426665.1 Planctomycetales bacterium | reverse complement strand
GGCACCATAGACGCGTTCGACACCAAATTTACTGGCCTGCGGCTCAAAGGATTCCAGAACATCCTCCGGCGTTTGGCTCGGTCGAATCTTGTTGACCGCCAACAACCTTGGAATCCCCGGCATCAAATCGGAGATCGTTTGAAGAATCTCGCCGAGCGTTCGGTCCCGCGCCATGCCGGGCGTCGAGACGACCAAAAACGCACTACAAAACGTCGACGCCTTGCCGAGTAATTCACGTCGACGCTCGGGTGACCCGACGCCAAAGACTTCGTCGGACACGATGTCCGGGCAGTCCAGCAAGCCGATTCCCAAATCGTCGAGCGCCGGATCGGTTGCAACCAACGGGACGCCCAACGCGTCCGCACCGCCACGTCGGTTATTGTATTGTTCGTGCGCCTCTTCCGGCATTTCGGCCAACAGTTCCGGGGGATGCCCGACCGCGTCGCCGAAGTCGTCCAACAACAACTGCCAAAGACTTGGTTCGGCGCGCCACTTTTGTGGAAGCCAAAGGACAAAGCGGTGTGTCCCCTGATGATTGGCAACGCCTCGAAGCGTTCGGCTTCGTCCGTGTCGGCTTAACAATCCCGCAACCAGACTGGTCTTTCCGCTGTTGAGCATGCCGGCGACCGCCAGCGTGGGGAATTCGGCCAGACGAGCACCATGGAAAACCTGGCGACCGAGTGACATCACATCGTCGGCCATCTTTGCATCAACGCGGCGCAGTGCGGTCAAGAAACTTTCGTTACGGGCCTCAGGGTACAAACGTTCGACAGCCGCTCGACGGTCGTCGTCTTCAAGCAAGGCTTTCAGACGCGGCCAGTCGATTTGCGTTAGAGTCTTTCGTCGCTTTTGACCAAACATATCCGGTGTTCAGTTCGCCGTTGATTGAGCCAGCGCACTTGCCGCAGGCCGTTTTTCGTTTACAGCCGTGTCGCCTTGAGTCCCATCGGCTGAAGGGGCCGCATCGCTAAATTCGAAATCGTCGAGATAAGGTCCATCAAAAACCTCACGCCACCATAAAGCAGCATCCGCCTGGGTCCAATGGGGACTGTCAGAACAGCTCACCAATTCTGCCGCCAATTTTTGAGCCGATTGGGGGCGTTTGGTGGGATCCAGACGCAGACATCGCAGTAAAACGTCCTGCAGATCACGGGCCAACGGCACGCCGATGCGACTTTCCGGACTCTCCGGTTCTTCGTGTAACTTTTTCGCGCATACGTCGACGGACGATTCGCCGTCAAAGGGGGCAAATCCGCACAACATGGTGTAGCCGACTGCACCGATCGAATAAATGTCACTCAAGACATCCGAGGAAGCTGCGTCACGAATCGACTCCGGTGACATATAGAGCGGCGTACCGGTCAACGAATCGACTCGCGTCAATTGCATCGAATCGTGATCCAATTGTTTTGCAAGTCCAAAATCCAGCACCTTGACTAGGTCGTGGATGCCGCTGCGAGACGTCAACAAAACGTTCGCCGGTTTGATGTCACGATGCACCATGCCCGCCGTATGCGCTTCCGAAATCGAACCGCAAATCTGAAGAAGTAAATAAATCACTCTCTCTGCCGGTTGGCGACCGTAATAATCGACCAATTGCTCCAACGAAATCCCGTCGACAAATTCCATGACATAAAAAAAGGTCCCTTCCTCGGTTCGACCAAAGTCATAGATTTCGATCGTGTTGGGGTGGGTCAACTTTGCCGACAACTGGACCTCGCGTTGGAACCTTGCCAATGATCGTTCGGTTGCATCGGCATTCTCCAGTACCTTGATGGCGACTTTCCGATCAAGCAAACCGTGAGCACCCAGATAAACCGTTCCCATTCCGCCGCGACCGATCCGCTGTTGCAAATCGTACTGCCCCAATCTCCGTTTTAACTCTTCGACACGACCGACTCCGATGTCTCGAGGCCGCGTGATCCAAACCAATCCCAACAAGATCGATGCCGCAATCAGTGCCGCGCCGAACAATGCCAGAAAGGAATTTCGCAGGATGTTCAGCGATGCAAATGCTTCGTCCACATCCATTTCGCTGGCAACTCCGAAATCATACTCGGAAACCCATTTCCAGACGCCCACGACCGGCACGCCACGGTAGTCGTTGTACCCGACAACGTCATAGCCGTCGCCTCCACGCGTCGCGCTGTCAGCCATCTTTGTCATCGCCCAATGCGTCGGCTCGCCCGGCGGGGCGACCTGGTCACGAAGATCAACGCTGGGGTTTCGAACATGGATTTTCAAAGGACTGGATTCCCCATCCCGAAGCAGTCCCGCACGAACCAATTGGAAATCGAACCGACTGCGTGAGATCATCACGGCCTGGCGATCAAACGCATAGGTTTCGCCGCTGGCACCCATTTGTGCGACCGAAAGAATATTGCTGAACTGAAGCGACGGATCGATCATCAACGCAAATGACCCGGTCGTTTTCAGATCCTTTCGAACCGGCGCGATCGCACACATGACGGCTCCGGTCCCACCGCCGGCGTTACCGCGATTGATGACGTTGTGATCAATTTCAAAAGGATGCGTCACCGAAGCCTCGCCCGAAGATAACCGTTGGAATAATTCCTTTCCCATCGGGATCGTGGCATCGTCGAATTGCCCGTCGCTGGATAATACAACCCGGCCCAAGGGATCGACCACCGACCAACCACGGTATCCCGCTTGCCGCAATCGAGCCGTCAAGTCGCTTAAGTACTTTTGGTCCGATGCCGTTACATCGTTTGACGGATCGTTTGACTGGTCCACCGTGTCGCCCTGATCGATCCCCTCGGGCCGGCGCTGCAATGCATTCAGAGCTATTCGCCGAAGTGTTGCATCGGTGGCATACTGTTTCGCTGATTCTCGCTGGCTGGACAACCAAAGATCAAGCGCCTTGATGTTGGCCGTGAGCACCGTTTGGAGCGAATTTCGAACGCTTTCCCGAACACTTTCGCGGACCAACCAACCGACGTACAGCGTGACGCCCAACAAGACCGTGACGACCAAACAGGCGCTCAGCGGCGAAAACGGGCCAACCGGCGTTTGCCGCACCACACTTAGAATCGTTGAATGCCCCAGCCCACGACGCGGGCGCGCCGATCCGTCCAGCGTTTTCCACTTGGAACGGGTCTCGTTGGCGTCACGTGATTTCTGTTCGGACATCGCTACAGTATACGAGCAGAGGCCCGATCCAACTATTATATTCAATTCTGCATCCCGATCGCTCCCCTTCGCCCCTTCATTGTTTGCCAAGCCGATGCGCCGACCATCCGTTCCCCTGGTTCCAATTTCACTCGTCCCGCTTCGCCAGTTGACAATACACCAGCTGAAACAGCGCTTGCCGGGGCGGCCGGCGCTCGGCGTTGGCTTGGTGCTGATGGCTCTGCTGATTGCCGCCAAGTCGCCTGCGCAGCAACCCAATGTCGTTTTGATCCTGATGGATGACATGGGCGCCATCGACCTGTCCGGCGAAGGCAGTTCGTTTTATCAGTCGCCGCGTATCGACAGTATCGCCAACGAAGGCATTCGATTTCGTTACGGATACGCAACCTGCTGTGTCTGCAGCCCTTCGCGGGCGAGCATCCAATTGGGAACATTTCCGGCGCGCAATGGAATCACCGACTGGATCGGGGCAAAGTCCGGACTTGAATGGACACGTCCCAACCGAGTGCTTCCAGCGGAATACAATCACGCGTTGCCGGCCGACCAGGTGACCATTGCCGAAGCGATGCGAGAAGCAGGCTACGGAACATTCTTCGCCGGCAAGTGGCACTTGGGAGGCGAGGGATCATGGCCAAACGATCACGGATACGATGTCAACAAAGGTGGTCATGATCGCGGAAGTCCGCCGGGAGGATTTTTTGCACCCTACAAAAACCCAGCCCTGGATGATGGACCGGCGGGCGAATCACTGCCGATGCGGCTTGCTCAAGAAACCGTCGATTATATCAACGAACGAGACGGCAAACCGTTTTTCGCCATGCTGTCCTTTTACAGCGTTCATGCGCCGGTCCAGACAACGAAACCACTGTGGGAAAAGTATCGCAAGTTGGCACCCAAGCTGCCGCCGGGCACCGAGCGATTCAAAGTTGATCGAACCCTGCCGGTCCGACAGGTCCAAGACCACCCGGTCTATGCAGGAATGGTCGAAACCGTCGACAACGCCGTCGGGCTTGTGCTAGACGCGCTTGACGCCAACAACCTGACCGAAAACACCATCGTCGTTTTTACAAGTGACAATGGCGGCGTGTCTTCCGGGGATGCCTACGCCACGTCAAATTTTCCCCTCCGCGGCGGCAAGGGACGCCAATGGGAAGGTGGCATCCGCGAGCCGTTTTACATTCGCTATCCAAAACTGATTCCCGCCGGCTCGGCCAGCGACACGCCCGTCACCGGCGCCGATCTTTATCCGACCCTGCTGGATCTGTGCGGCCAACCACTGCGGCCCGAACAGCACACCGATGGAGTTTCTCTAAAACCCCTGCTGACCGGCGGATCGATCCCCCAACGCCCGCTGTATTGGCACTATCCGCACTACGGAAACCAGGGCGGTGAACCACATGCGATCGTTCGCCAGGACGGCTGGAAACTGATTCATTATTACGAAGACGGTCGCAACGAACTGTACCACTTGGCCAGCGATCCGGGCGAGTTGAGCGATGTCTCAAAAACCAACCCTGCGCGGACCGAACGTCTGTGGAAACAGCTGGATCAGTGGCTGACCGACGTTGGGGCACGCCGCCCCGAACCCGATCCAAGGTACGACCCGGCTAAAACCGAAGCGTTTTATTCCCAAATCCAAACCAAGAATAAACAACAGCTGGAAAAATTCCATTCCGAGATTTTGGAGGCGGATTGGCAGCCAAATTCGGATTGGTGGGGAAGTCTTCGTGCGAAAGATTAGTTTTGGACTATCCTGAATCAGTCTTGACGGCACTATCGAATTGCCGCTAGCTGTCGAAAGACGACATCGCGAAAAATGATCGATTCGCACTGTTCTATTTCGGGAGATTCATCATGGCATCAAATTCCGGTCACGTGACGGGGGGCCACGGCGGGGACGGTTCCGATGACAAGGACGTCGGCTCGTCGACCATCGAACGCTTCTTTCGTGGTATCAGCGAGTTTATCTTTCACACCAAACTGGGTGTAGTTGACGTCCAGTTGGTCGATTACGTCAGCGATTTGATGCTGCGATTCGTCCGCGTCGACTCGCTGTATTCACTTCGACAAAGCGACGGGATGCGAACCAAGCATGTCGTCCAGATGATCTCCGAAGCAGAACGCCGAATGGGGATCGCGAAACGCGAAGTCTATCGACATGTCGGTGACTTTACCCTGTTCTGGTCGGGGATGTATCCGGAAAGCTTATCGGCCAAGAAGAATCAAGGCGACACGCCCGACCAGTTCATCAATTACTGCCGTCAAGGAAAACGGGCCTATGCGATCGCGGCCGAAATCGACGGAGGCGATGACCGACCGCCGTCCGAGCTGATCCACCGAATGAGCGAGCACTTTGAAATGTGCGCTTATGGTCTTCGCGAAGTCCGACGCCATTGGGAAGAAGATAAAGAGTCCGGCGGCTTGCTGACTTGGTGACGCCCGACGTTACTGGTGAATTCGTTTTTGCAGCTCGATGATCACTTCGCCGGCAAGCTCGCGTACTTCCGTTGATTCGTCCGCGACCGCTTGACCCAGCAGGTCGATCAATGCCGAATCAGGATCCGGCACCAACCGTGCTATCTCGACCGTTTGCAATCGGATGTCGGCATCCGGGTGTCGAATGTAACGCGCGAACAGGTCAATGCGAGACGTCTTGTCAAGCGTCGGATTGACACCGAATCGTGCGACCAACCAGCGGTCCAGTTCGGCATCCAGATTTGACATCTCGGCTTCGTCGCCGGTCCATTCAAGCCCCAACTCTTCGATCGGGTTGAGCGCCGCGACCTGCCATTTCCCGGTGGAGAAAGCGGCGCGATATCCGAAAGGACGCCGCGGTGAATTCGTCCAAGGGCCGATCAGCATCATCTCGGGCCACATGTAGTGAAAGGATGCAAATCGCCGCTCGGATAACGTTTTGTCATCGGCCGCACAAAGATCCACGCCCTCAAACACATCTGCCGGCTGGACCTTCAATCCCATTCTCGCCATCAGCGTTGGCAACACGTCGGCATGCGTGGTCAATTCGTCAATCACGCGCGGCTGTTGACCTGGCAAATACATCATCGCCGACGTCATGTTTTGAACTTTCGACAATCGTGTTCCGTGTCCGATCGTTCCGTCATCCATGAATGACTCGCCGTGATCTCCGGCGACGACAATCAATCGACCCTTTGTCAACAATGGCTTAACCATTCGATCCAACGATCGAATGCTGTTTCGATATCGATTGAACACCAATTGTCGCTGCGTTTCGGTGTAGGGCGACATGAAAGCCCCGGTAGCGGCCGGCTGAAAAACCTCTTCCTCCGGCAAACTCCGGAACGGCAAGTGGCTGGAATACAAATACACGACGGCAACCCGCGGAGGCCGGTCCGGTTGCGTTTCATCGCTGTGATCCAAAAATCGAATCGCGTTGTCGATTGAACGCTGATCCGATGCGAGCCAGTCGACCGGCTCGACCAAAAACTCCGTGTAATACTCCGGCTTGATGAATGTGCTCATGCCAAATTCATCCCAATCGTCGGTGCCGCCGTAAAAAGCCAACTCATAGCCCGATTGACCCAACAGACGATTCATCATCGGCACGAACGAACCGGAGTGGGGAAAGTACGAGGATTCAGTTCCATTGACCAAGCTAAAGATCCCCAGATTACTTGCGTTGCCGCCGGAAAAATGGTTTCGAAGCAAATATCCGTCTTGGCTCAGACGATGGATGTTGGGCATTACGTCGGGTGTCATCAACGAATGTTGAACCGATTCCAAGATCACGATCACGACGTCGGGCAGACGGTCGGCTGCATTTCCGGTCCGCTGGATGGTCGCGGTGTTGAACGTTTCGATTCGCTCACCGATGGCACCTGCCAGCCCCATTCCGTGCAACCTTGCATCGATCGACTCGGCTCCGCTGGGAACCCGAACACCCACGCTGCGGTGAGCGACCACGCAAAACGCGCACAACGGATGACGAACCGAATGGTCTCGCATTTCAGCAATCGTTCGTTCGAAATGCATCAACGCCGGCGCAGAAACCAATCCACATACCAACGACAAAAGCCCGACAACCGTGATCGGAGCGATGTCGCCGGCACGATCGACCGACCAGCGCCGCGACAGCCGCCGCGACAGCACCACTCCAATCATCGTCAAGAAAACGATTCCGATGATCGCGCCGGCGACGGTCAACACATCACCGGGACTGACAAATCGCATCAGCCCCGGTAATAGTGAAATGCAAATGTGAAGCAACGTACTGGATAGAAAGCGTTCGCCGATCCAATGGAAGGTCAGACAGTCCAAAAGCACAATCGCCGGAACCGCCGACAAACCGATCGTCCCCAGTCGCCCCGCCCATCCAGGTGACACCTTTGCGACCACCAACAGCGGAACCACGGTGATCGCGATGGGCAAGAAAGCCTGTGCCGCCACCCAGGAATAGGCCCAGGCCATCGACAGTTTGGTCAATTCGTCAACCGGACGATCCAGC